>ONTD01000117.1 GCA_900320675.1 uncultured bacterium | reverse complement strand
TGTTTCCTATCTTTTATTTTTACTTGACATGGGCTGAGAAAACCTCTAAAATAGCTATATGGCTATAGTTTATTTAAGTTTAGGCTCAAATCAAGGAGATAGAATAGGTTATATTCAGCAGGCAACCGCCCTGCTAAATTTGACTGATAATATTAGTATTATCAGGACTTCCGCATTTTATGAAACAGAACCGTGGAACATGACTACCTCTACTTGGTTTGTTAATGCGGTTATAGAAATTAAAACCTCTCTTTCACCCGAGGCTTTGTTGGATGAGTGCCACAGAATTGAAAGACAATTAGGCAGGACACCGAAAGAAACTGCAGGTTATGCAGACAGAACTATAGATATTGATATTTTGTTTTACGGTAAAGAAATTGTTAATGAAGAACACCTCATTATTCCGCATAAATATCTGCATTTAAGAGCATTTACACTTGTTCCCCTTTTGGAATTAATTCCTGATTTTGAACATCCGGTTCTTCATAAAACCGTTAGCGAACTTCATAATGACTTAGAAAATCCGGAAATGGTATTTTTATATGGCACAAGAGTCGATGTGTAAAATAGGGATTATCGGCGGCGGGCCTGCCGGTTGCTTTTGCGCGTATCAACTCCAAAATTTCGCATCTGTCAGTGTTTTTGAATGCAAAAAGCCGCTTATTACTCTTTTACCTACCGGCGGCGGAAGATGTAATCTTGCTCACTATGAATTTGATGTAAAAGAATTGGCTGCAAATTATCCGAGAGGTGAAAAGTTTTTGTACTCTGTCTTTTCAAAATTTTCTACCGCAGAAACTCTTGATTTTTTTGATAAAATAGAAGTTCCGACATATGTTCAAGATGATATGAGAGTTTTCCCAAAATCTAACAGCTCTAAAGACGTTCGGGAAAAATTTCTCAATAAACTCAATAAAACTAAATTTATAAAAGAACGAGTTTTAAGAGTTAACCAAAATCCGCTAACTGTCGTTACTGATTGCGGAAGTCATTCTTTTGACAAAGTAATAATTGCAGTCGGTGGTCATAACGGCTATGATTGTGCAAAATATCTGAATCATAATATAATAGAACCTAAACCGGCTTTGGCTGCACTTAAAACTAAAGAAATTTTTAAACCGCTCAGCGGAGTAAGTATTAAAAATGTTAAATCCGAAGGATTTTGCGATGATATCCTTTTTACTCACGAAGGGATATCCGGACCGCTTATATACAAAATTTCATCCGTTAATGCAAGAAAAGTTTTTCCTTATAAAATCTCATTTGATTTTATAGAACAAATTAACCTGCAAGATTTACTGAACCATAATCCGCATAAAAGTATTAAAAATCTTCTTGCGGAATTTTTACCAAAATCCTTTGTCCAATTCGTGCTTTCGCTATTAAATATTAATTGCGAACAAAAGTGCCACCAAATAAACGGTCGTACAAGAGATTTGATTTTAGATAAACTGCATAATTTTGAGATTACCGCAATATCTACAGTAAAAGACGGAGAAGTTGTTACCTCCGGCGGAGTTGACCTAAAAGAAATTAATCCAAAAACTATGGAATCAAAAATAGTTAAAAATGTTTATTTTTGTGGCGAAGTTATGGATATTGACGGATTTTGCGGCGGGTATAATCTCCAAAACTGCTGGTCTACAGCTTTTGTTGCCTCTCAAAGTATTATTGAGGAACTTAACATCTGGTAATCTGAAATTTTTAAAAAATATTATACACTATTTGCGTATCTGTTAAATATTTATTACATACTCGTGTCAAGTTGTTAAGAAATGTAAATTATATAATGTTTATATCACATGAAAAGCAATATTTTAGATTAAAATGTTTTTTTATATATAAGACGAGGTATAATCTTTTTATGAGCGACGAAAAAGAGAGATATTTGAAAGTAATAGAAACTACTAAAACTGAGACTGAAACTAAACCAATGACCGGTCGTCAGACAAATCCTATTGCGAAAAAATTTCTTAATTTTCATCATAAAAACGAAGGTAAATTTTCTGTAAAGGACTTGTTTAGAAGATAACACCGGC
>ONTD01000116.1 GCA_900320675.1 uncultured bacterium | reverse complement strand
GCTGACAACTGCGGAGATCTTGTTGAGAAGTCTTCTAAATTAGTAAAGGAAGAGCCGGCATTTGTTTCAAAGAAACAAAGACAGCGAATCGACGAAAAACAAAAAGCTCTTCAAGCCGCAATTTTGGCAAATAAACCTATTGAAGAAATAAAAGCTGCTTATGAAGATTTAAAGAAAACATACGACGAAGTAAATAATAGTGCTACAGATCTTCATAAAGAGGCAAACTCTATTACGGAAGCTATTTCAAAGGGGGCTGACGGTCCTGATTGGGGTTCTTCCGGTGAAAATGTTATAACTGAAGCAGTTCGTAAAATTAACGGTAAAAATGTAATGGCAGTATTAAAGATATGGCAAAATGAATATAGTCCTAAATTTAATGATGAATGTTTATTGGAAACAATATTCGGTGAATTTCAAGTTCAGCACACATCTAAATCTTGGTTTGCAAACTATATTTTGAATGCAATGGAACAGTATGCAAAAGATAACGGAATATATAATGAAGTTTCAGGCAAACTGGGTGCGGTCAGATCTTTATGTCAGGATATAGGATTTTTCACAAGATATGGCAGGATATATGAAGGTTTTAAAGATCTTGTCGCCCAATTCAGCAATTCAATAAGTTAATATGGTACATTGAAAAAAGGAGAAAATTTTAACGGTAATAATTATAAATGTGTTATAGATTCCTCAAAATAGGGTACAATCGGTAGGATACCCAAATGTAAAATGGTTAGTGTAGATTAGGAGCCTTTCAAAGAAAATGGAAGGCTTTTTTCTTTGCGTATTAAAATTATATTAAAACTTCAAATAATAGTGAATTTTTATAATATAATCATTTTAGCGTGATAATTAAAGAGGAGAGAAAAATGATAGACAAGACCGCAATAATACATCCGTCAGCACAAATAGCAGAAGATGCAATTATAGGACCATATGTAGTAATAGGGGAGAATGTTAAAATCGGGAGCAAAACCCGTGTAATATCAAATGCCCATATTGAATTTGCGGAAATTGGTGAAAGATGTACGATTTCTCCTTTTGCAACTATTGGCTCAGAACCTCAGGATTTAGGCTATAACGGTGAACCTACAAAAGTTGTAATAGGAGATGATACCATAATAAAAGAAAATGTTACAATTCACAGAGGTGCTGCTTGTGGTGATTTTACAACAAGGATTGGTAATAAATGTTTATTGATGGTCGGTTCACATGTCGCTCATAATTGTGTGCTTGCAGATCAAGTAATCTTAGCAAATTTGGTAACTTTAGGCGGACATGTTCACGTCGGATTTGGTGCATTTGTCGGCGGAATGAGCGTATTTCACCAAAATATCAGAATTGGTGATATGGCAATTATCAGTGGTTTTTCCGCATCACGTCAGGATATTCTACCTTATTCTAAAGGTGAAGGCAGACCTCCTGTTCCGCGCGGACTTAATGTTGTTGCCCTTAAACGCCGCGGTGTTTCTCAAGAAGTAAGAACCAATATGAATGAGGCATTTAAACTCTTGATTTCTGAGGAATACAATACTTCACAGGCTATTGAAAAAATTAAGGCGGAAATTCCGACTAATGAATATATTGAAAAAATGATTGAATTTGTTCAAACTTCAAAACGCGGGGTGCTCCTTAAATCTCATAAATCCGGACACGAATCACTCGAAAGTGAAGAATAGATTACCATTATTTATATGTAAGGAGAGAGATTATGGAAACAATTTGGGATAAGTACGCTCGAGTTTTAGTGGATTATTCTACTGAAGTAAAAAAAGGTGATTTAGTCCAAATCAGAGCTACGAGTATATATGCAAAAGATTTAGTTAAAGCTGTTTATAAAAGAGTTTTGCAGCTTGGTGCTAATCCGATTTTAAGAACTTCTTTTGAGGATTTTTCTGATATATATTTAAAATACGCATCAGATGAACAGTTGGATTTTGTGGATGATGTAATTAAACTTGAATATGAGAAAGTAAATAAATTTATTTCAATCGGTGCGCCTATGAATACTAAAAATTTGGCAAAAGCTGATATTAAAAAATTGGCTCGCCGCGGGAAAGCTACAAAATTTTTATCTGAAGGATTAATGAAACGTGCGGCAGAAGGTTCTGCAAGCTGGGTGGTGGCTGATGTCCCGACACATGCACTTGCTCAGGAAGCTAAAATGTCTTTCGATGAGTACTCGGAATTTTTATTTAAATCTTGTTACTTAGATTTAGACAACCCTGTTGCTAAACTTAAAGAATTAGATGAAAAGCAAACCAAATGGGCAAATTATTTAAACGGTGTAAAACAGTTGCATATAATTGGCGACAGAACAGATATAACCTTCAACGTAGAAGGCAGAAAATGGATTAGCTGCTCCGGAAAAAATAATTATCCGGACGGAGAAGTCTTTACCTCTCCGGTTGAAGACGGTATTAACGGAGAAATATATTTTGATTTTCCTCAAATATATCGCGGTAATGAAGCTCATGGAGTTCACTTGTGGATAGAAAACGGGCAAGTTGTTACCGCTAAAGCCGATAAAGGTGAAGATTACCTTAATGCTATGTTTGATATGGATGAAGGTTCCAGAGGAATTGGAGAAATTGCTATCGGCACAAATGAAGAAATTCAAGACATTACCGGAAACATCCTTTTTGACGAAAAAATCGGCGGGGCAATCCATATGGCAGTTGGTGCGTCTTATCCGGAAACAGGCGGGAAAAACGTATCCGGCTTGCATTGGGATTTGATTAAAAATATGAAAAATGGCGGCAAGATTTATGCCGACGATAACCTGATTTATGAAAACGGAAAATTCTTAATATAAAATTTAAAGGAGGGAATTTCCCTCCTTTTAGTTTAAAAATCTTTTTGCCGTTTAACTTTTTGCCATTTGAAATAAAAGGCTATTTGTCTTCGCAGTTTTTTAAACTGTTCTTTCTTGTCTTTATCACTTTTAAAAATACAATACAATTCGTTGATTATGTAATACACTTCACTTATAAGATTTTCTGCAAGAATTATATCTTC
>ONTD01000119.1 GCA_900320675.1 uncultured bacterium | reverse complement strand
TTTAAATGCCAATGCTGAGAACGGTTCTTCATCTGATGAATGTCTTTCAACTTTTGTTCCGTCTTCCAATTCACCTTCGATAGCTTTAACATCAACCGGAGATGGCATATAATCAACAACATTGTTCAGCAGCAACTGAACGCCTTTGTTCTTAAATGCGGTACCGCAAGTAACCGGAACGATTTTGTTGTTACATACAGCTTTTCTCAATCCTGCTTTTAATTCTTCTACTGTGATTGAATCAGGATCTTCGAAATATTTTTCCATCAAAGCATCGTCTTCGCCGGCAATAGCTTCGACCATTTCATCTCTCATTTGTTTAGCTTTATCTGCTAATTCAGCCGGAATTTCTTCTTCCTTAATTTCTGTACCTAAGTCATTAGTATAAATTTCAGCCTTCATTGTCATCAAGTCTACAAGACCTGTAAATTTATCTTCTGCACCTATAGGTAATTGGATAGGAACAGCATTTCCGCCCAATCTTGTCTTAATTTGTTCAACAACACGGAAGAAATCCGCACCTGTTCTGTCCATTTTGTTTACGAATACCATACGAGGAACTTCGTATCTGTTAGCTTGTCTCCAAACTGTTTCAGATTGAGATTGAACACCGCCTACTGCACAAAATACTGCAACAACACCGTCCAATACACGAAGTGAACGTTCTACTTCAATAGTGAAGTCAACGTGCCCAGGGGTATCAATAATATTGATTTGGTGTCCTTTCCATTCAGCTGTAACCGCTGCTGATTGGATTGTGATACCTCTTTCTCTTTCTTGTTCCATAAAGTCAGTTACAGCAGCACCATCGTGAACTTCACCGAGTTTATGAGTTTTACCTGTATAAAACAGGATACGTTCAGTTGTAGTGGTTTTGCCGGCATCAATGTGAGCAGCAATACCAATATTTCTGATTTTTTCTAATGGAGTTTTTCTTGCCATTTTCTTTTTCCTTTTTTATATTAGTGTACTCTCGCTATTTATACAATTAGCCTATACTAAAATTATCCCATGAACATAGAATTTTTCAAGAACGGAATAATTTCGTTATTCATTTTCCTTAACATATCCTTGCAAGGCAGATTCTCTTATGCTAACATTCAATTAATGTGATAGCAATTGGGGTATGTAAACTATGAAAAGTTCAACTATTAGAAGATCAAATTTATCAAAGGAGAAGATAGCCGTGTTAGAAGCATTATCGAAATTTAATCATTCAGAAGATAATAGCAGTGTGATTAATGATCACGCTAATGATAACGAACCTGTTGAAGACGGTTCACCGGAAGTTTATGTAAGAAAAAACAAGGAAAAAGAACTTGATTTACTTTGGAAAGATTTCAAAATGCCTAAAGGCGAAAGATCTCCAATAGTTTATCTTGGCATGGGATTTATTGCCGGAATTATTACAACTATTCTTATTTCAGCATTTATCGGAATGAGTTCCGGAAACTTCCATATGAATATAAAAAGAAATACATCTGCAAGTGCAGTAACTGTACCGGCAGAGGCTTCAAGCGAAACTACAGTTTCTGAAAATACCGCAGAACCTGTAGCAGCAGAAGAAAATTCTTCAAACACAAAAAAATTCAGTATTTTCGGCTCTTCGAAAAATTCCGAAGCAGCTTCTTCTGAAAGCTCTTCTGCTCAAAACAAGGAATATGAAGTTCAAAGCGGAGACACTATGGAAAAAATTGTAAGAAGTTTCTACGGAACATATTCCGCAGACAAAGTCGAAGCTATTATGAATGCCAACAATATGACTGATCCAAACAGATTATCTATCGGACAAAAGTTAATTATTCCGTCTGATGGTATTGTTGAAAATTCTGCACAATAGAATTTTAATTATAAACGGATAAAGCGGGTGAAATCTTTCACCCGCTTTTTGTGTATTGTGTCATAGCACACATATTTATACGTTCCAAAAAACTCTTACGCTTTTTGAAATATCATCACATATTCATGTTTAAAGATGTAAAAGCCGCCGGCAAGCGCACGATAACGCCACAAGTTTGCCGTTTTGCCTTTTGCTCGCTCATTACCTTGGATATCTTTGACAATTATTCCTTTCAATTTAAATCCTAAGTTCATCATCCTAGCCATACACATAAACCCAAGTGGTTGAACCTCTGAGTTTTTATAACTGTCGCCGATTATAAGAGCCGCAAATCTTCCTTTTTCAAGCAAGTCATAACCATTTTTAGCAACTTTTTCAAATAAATCATAAAATTCATCTGTTGTTGCACAATTTGAAAGGTCCTCTTTCTTATCGGAAAACTTTATAATATCATCATAAGGAGGATGAAGAATCAACAATTGAGCTTTTTCTTCTCCCATAATATCCAGTCTTGCTTTAATTTTATCCTTAGCAAGTTCTGAAGCTGAGTCTGCACAAATTATATTAACATCAGTTACCAGTTGTTTAGGGGTAAACTTTTCAGAAACTTTTTCAGCCAATTCATCTTTCAATTCAACCCCAATACAACGTCTTCCCATATTTATTGCTTCTATACCGGAAGTACCTGAGCCGAAAAACAAATCCAAAACAATATCATTTTTCTTTGTAAATCGTTCATACAACTGTTGTGCAATTTGAGGGATATAATTCCCATGGTACTCATTTGAGTGTCCGCCCTCTTTTAATCTTGCAGGAAACTCCCACAAAGTATCTGTTTTAATGTGTCCGTATTCCTTCCAGTTATTCAAATCAATATCACTATACTTCGTGGTTTTGACCGGTTTTACAACTTGCAAATCCGCTTTCTTCGCCGGTTTTAACTTTGTATTGGTTCTTAATCTAGCCAACTTATCCCTCTCCCCTGAGTTTGTCTATATTTACCTACCCTACAATCTTATAGAAATGTTTCATTTTTGTAATCAAACATTTAGATGAAATTTTATTTGAGGTAAATTGTAAGAATAAGGGGTGTATTATGGGAAGAATAAAACAGTTATCTAAACATCTGATTAATCAAATTGCGGCAGGAGAAGTCATAGAGCGTCCGGCATCCGTCGTCAAAGAATTGGTCGAAAATTCAATTGACGCCGGTGCAAACAAAATCAGTGTTGAAATAACTAACGAATGCAGGAATATACGAGTTGCCGATAACGGTTCCGGAATACATCCTGATGATATTTTATTGGCTTTTTCCAAGCACGCAACGAGTAAAATCGAAACCGAAGAAGATTTATTTGACATTGAAACCTTAGGATTTAGAGGAGAAGCTCTTTCCAGTATTATTTCTATCTCAAAACTTTCTTGTACAACCCGAACTAAAGATTTTGACTACGGCACAAAAGTAACTTGTGAAAATTCTGAGGTAAAGCAAACTCAAACCGGTTGTGCAATTGGCACAATCATGGAAGTTAAAGACTTATTTTACAATATTCCAGCAAGATTAAAATTTCTTAGAAATCCGAATACCGAATTTTCATACATTCAGGAAATTGTGCAATCAATTGCAATAATTCATCCGGATATATCCATTGAATTAAAGAAGAATGGGAAAACAGTCTTAAAAACCACTGCACAAGGGGATTTAAAAAGAAACTTAAAAGAAATATTTTCCGAAACTGTAACCGAAAACCTTAAAGAAGTCTTGAAAACAGATGAGCTTGCCGGATTAAAAATATACGGATTTGTGAGTACTCCGGATTTTACACGTTCAAGTAAAAAAGATTATCACATATATATAAACTCCAGAACGGTTAAATGTCCGGTATTCCAAAAATCAATAGATATGGCTTACAGAGATTTGATGGCAAACGGCAAATATCCGTTTGTTGTGCTTAATCTGCAAATTCCGCCGTCAGAAATTGATGTTAACGTACACCCGTCAAAAAAAGAAGTCCGCTACAAAAATGTCAATCAGGTATTTAACTTTATCATGGCGGGAGTAATCGGAGGGCTTTCAAATTACAAAGAAAATTCAAACATAAACACCCCACAAACAACCTTCAATCCGCAAAAGCCTTCAATTAATAATAGTGCTATCGCAGGAGAAGAAACAACTTCAAACAAGGATAATAATAACGTTGTTTCGCTATTTAAACAGAAAGAAAAATCTATAGATGTATTTTATGACAAAGAAAATGACGACATGTTCGTAAAATCAGAAGATATGGAAAAACTTTCCAAGGAAATATCTAAAAATTTCAATACAACATCAAACGCAATTCAAAACGAAATGTTTGAGACAAAATCCGTAATGCCAAAAGAAGAAGATTTGATAGTAGGACAATACAAAAACACATATATACTTGTTGAGCTTGAAGACGGACTTGAGATAGTAGATCAGCATATAGCAGAAGAAAGATATAATTACGAGAAACTCAAAGCAGAAAAACAGATAGCCTCTCAATTAATATTTATTTCGGATGTTTTACCGGTTTCTGCAACTGAAGCTGAATTAATTCGGGAAAACATTGACAAATTTGAACGTTGGGGCTATGAAATAGAATTCACATCAGATACGGAGTTAACTTTTAGAAAACTTCCCCAGCTGCTTGCCAAAGTAAGTCCTAAAGAAATTCTTAGCGATATTTTAGAAAATATAGAAGGAAATCTTGATAATTTGGAAGAACAAATTTTGAAAACTACAGCCTGCAAAGCTTCTGTTAAGGCCGGTCAAAAGTTATCTCTATGGCAAATGCAAGAAATCATCAAAAAATGGAGAACAACCAAAATGCCATACACCTGCCCGCACGGCAGACCAATTAACAAAATAATACCACACAAAGAGCTGGCAAACTGGTTCCAAAGAAATGCTTAACAGATAACCTATACATCCGCAACCGGAGGAATATCAATTCTTTTCAATCTCTGTTCAATCCTCCTGTACCATTTGAGGTGCTGTTTAAAGAGAATTTGATAATCTTCTAAATCCCCATGAGAAATTTCATTCATCTGGTTATCGCAAACTTCAGTCATTGCGTTTTCCAATACGTGAGTCAACTCTTTTCTGTCCAACTTATCGGCATCTTCCGCAGTTAGTGTAACCTTTTTACCAAACTCAACTAACACTTCCGGTCTGTTATCACGTAAAAAACAATATTCGATTGAAATCGGAACGAGATTTATTTTCCCTATATTTTTTACAGCTTTTTGAGCTATATATGCAAGTCCGGTTTGAAACTCAATAGGTCTGTAATGCGGAGGTCTAATAATTCCCTGAGGGAAAATACACAACATATTTTTCAAATCCCCGACAACATCAACAGAATATTTAAGAGCCTTCATCGCCGATTGAGGGGACTTTTTATTAACAGAATATCCGCCTCCTCTGTGAAGCAGCGGAAATCTATTTAACTCTTCAATCATCAAACGAATTTCCTTGTGAAAAATTCTGTGTGCAATATTATAGAAAACAATTCCGTCCCACCAATTACAATGAGGGGCATATAAAATTGTAGGGACACCCTTTTCCATAACATTTTCTGCACCTTTATATCTGAATGCATAAAAACGATTTTGGAGCATATTAAAGAAGAATAAACTGGCAACCATTAGCCAAAACTTACTGGTCTTTGCCGGTCTAAATTTTTCGTCCTTATTCCTCAACTTTGTCGGAGGAACATCGGAATATAATTTTTCTTCTGTGCTCATTTGCTAACTTACCCCTTAATAATTAATTTTTAAAAATCAAAAAACAATTATTATAAGAATTCTTAACCTATATTAATCGTACAACAATATCATCATATATGCAAGTGAATTAACAAAATATTCATATTCACAAACAATTTACGGCATTCACATCATACTTTTTACAAATAAGTTTTTTGACTTTTTCTCTAACCTGTTTATCTACCTCAAAAATCTCATCTATTGTCGGATTTTTAATTAGTTCGTGTTCATCAAGCATAAGCTTTGTAATTTCGTAGATTTGAAACAGTTTAATCTTTCCGTCAAGAAAGGCAAAAACCGATTCTTCGTTAGCGGCATTAAGACAAGCTGTTGCGGTACCACCCATTTTGCCGGCTCTGTATGCCAATTTAACCGTCGGAAACTTATCAAAATCCGGTTCTTCAAAATCTAATCTTGCAATATCCGCAAAACTGAAACTCTTTGATTTAATCCCCTCAAACCTGTCAGGATAAGTAATTGCATATTGAATAGGTATGTGCATACTCGGCAAACCAATCTGAGCAATCACACTTCCGTCAACGTATTCTATTGCTGAATGTACAACACTTTGCGGATGAATAACCACTTCAATAACATCGTAATCAAATCCAAACAAATGATGTGCCTCAATAATTTCCAAGCCTTTATTCATCAAGGTTGCACTATCAACGGTAATTTTTCTGCCCATATTCCATCTGGGATGTTTTAAAGTTTGCTCAACGGTAGCATTTTTCATTTCTTCCTGAGATTTGTGCAAAAACGGACCGCCGCTTGCGGTAATAATAAGTTTTTCCACCTGTGAAATATCTTTTATACACTGATGAATTGCACAATGCTCGCTATCAACGGGAATTATATTAACTCTGTTCTCTTTAGCTTTTTTCATCACGATATCGCCTGCCATAACAAGTGTTTCTTTGTTAGCTAAAGCAATATCTATCCCATTTTCTATAGCTTTCAAGGTAGGTTTTAACCCAACCTTTCCGGAACACGCCACAAGAATTATGTCATTTTCCTTATTTTCAGCTATATCATCCAAACTTTCTAAAACTTTTACACCGCCAACCTCTATCGGCTTTGCCGCATAAACATACTTTGGATTAAATTTTAATGCCTGCTCTTTTAATAAATCGACATTATTTCCGCCGGCAAGTGCTATTATCTCAAATTTATCACGAAGTTTATCTATGACTTCAAGCGCCTGAGTTCCTATTGAACCTGTTGAACCTATTATGCTTATTTTTCTTCTCTTATTCATAAAATAATTATAGCACGTAAATAATAACTAAGTTATTAAATTAAAATTGCCGAGGTAATAAATTAATTTACACAAACAAATCATTTATTCCGACCATGAGTGCTTTAGCAAGCCTTTTTGCAGTAGAAATAGTAACATCCGTAATACCGCGTTCAATTGCACTCATATAACTCGGAGAAATATTCGCCCTGAAAGATAACTCTTCTTGGGTAATACCGAGACTTTTACGAAAATCTGAAACTCGTTTCCCAAAATTTTTACATAATACTTTATCACGCTTAAAAGTACGTTTACCCATAAGATGAGTTTAAAATAATAATTTTAAAATTTTAAACTATCCGATAGTTGAAATTAAACTCAATTAAATGTATATAGCCAAATACTAAAAACTTTTTATCTGTTTGCAGTCTTTTTCTTATGTTTTTCATAAATTAGAAGAACAGTACAGATGACAACACAAATCATTGTAGATATCATCCAAAATGCAATTGCACCGTTCCAACCGAACTTATCAACAACTACACCTGTTCCGGCAGCAGAAAGGGCAGCCCCGACATAACCGAAAATTCCGGTAAAACCTATTGATGCGGAAGCAACTTTTTTAGAGCTGCTTTCTACCGCACACAAGCCGCCGATTAACATTTGAGGACCGGCAGTGAATACACCTATCATAGCGGCATATACATAATCTAATGTTTCATGAATAGCGCCGCCGCCGGTATTTGTAGCAAACAAATACAAGCTTACAATCAACATTACCAAAAATATTATATTGACCGGAGTTCTGTTACCCTTGAACAACCTATCGGAAACCACACCTGCCATAATAGCACCGGCAGAACCCACAAGAGCCAATGTGCTTAATTTAGCACTTGCAATAGTCAAAGGATTATGTTTAACCTCAACAAGGTATTTTACAAGCCAATCCTCTGTACCAAATCTTATTATATAAACAAATACGTACGCAATTGCAAGCATCCATATAATAGGATTACATAAAATATTTTCCTTAAACACCTGAAAATAAGAACGATTATCCTCTTCTGCACCGTCATTTTTCTTAGCTTCAGGCTCATTGTTGTACTTTTCTATATCAGGAAGCCCCAATGACTGAGGTTTATCTCTAAGCCTGTCAAACAACCATAGACCGGTTATAACGCATATAATTGCCGGTACATAAAACGCTGCCATCCAACCGAACTTATCGATTACAAAACCGGACAAAGCTACCGCTCCAAACACACCTATTTGATGTGATGTAGACCAAATTGACCACTTGGTTCCTCTTTCCGAATTTGAAAACCAATATGACAAACTTTTTGCAACAGGCGGGAAGCCGCATGACTGGAACCATCCGTTAGCACCCCAGAAAAATGCCATTATCCATAACAGTATTGTAGCAGACGGCAAACCAAAGAAACTTACATGTCCCGGAGTAATAAATACCGCACTCAATACAAAGAACACATTACATATTGCAGACAAAATCAACGCCGTAGGTAAAAAGGTTCTGACATTAGCTTTATCGGCAATTACACCGTTAATAAATTTTCCGATGCCATAAGTAACGTACAGAGTTGAACCCAATAACCCAAGCTCCGTATTTGACATATGAAGTGCATCGCCCATAGCAGGAAGAGCTACCGCAATATTTTTACGGCAAAGATGAAATACAACGTATGCAATAAAACTTGCATAAAATATTCTCCACCTAAAATGGGAATACGTTTTCTTTATAACTGCCTCATCTTTTAACGGCTCTGCAGCTGCAGGTTCCTTAAAGAACTCTAAAAATTTATTTGACATATTATTATTTCCTATCTACCCTAATAAAACTATTTACCGGCTTTTATAATCTGAACATTTCTTGTTTCGGTAATTTCCTGTCGGGCATCTTTAATAATTTCTTTCTTATCATCATCCAGACGCCCTCCCCCGACTAATCTGTCAACAAAACCTGTATTTATTTTGACAGCTTTTTCAAAAGCTCCGACTTCTTCCAACACCGGCTTAATCTGATTAAAATCATAGCCAAAAGTTTGTTTTGTATTGTAAACAAGAGTTTCTCCGCTTTGAGATACTATCGGCTTTCCACCCTGTTCAAAATACAATTTAAATACAGACTTTAAATCCTGCAATTCAGATTGCAGTGTCGTAACAGTCTGCTGAATTCGTAAATATCTCTCAAACAAATACTCAATATTATCAAGTTGTTTTGTTTCCCAACTGTATTTTTGGTTATATAACTTCTTTAACTTCGGATAAGCTAACGCTAAACCCATGGTATCAGCCATAGCCCTATGATGATTAGTCAAATCAACATTAAATTTTTCCGTAAGAGCTTCCAACCCGTGGGATTCTAAATCAGGATAAATTTCTTTAAACATCTGCTGAGAATCAATTCTTGGATTTTCAATTTCTTTACCAAAAACCCTTTTACTTGCTTCGTTCAAAAATGAATAATCAAAAATTGCATTATGTGCAACAATCGGATAATCCTTAATAAAATCCATAATCATCGGCATAGCTTCAGCTTCAGTCGGGGCATCTTTCACCATATCCGGAGTAATCCCGTGAATTGCAATACTTGACTTTCTAATATGCTGCTCGGGATTTATCAGCGTTTGAAATTCATCTTTTATCTTACCGTTTTCTAATCTGACTGCGGCAAATTCTACCAGTCTCTCCTTAGTATAATCAAGTCCTGTTGTTTCCGTATCCAGAACAATCTCTATTACTTTTTTTCTTACCATATCACTATCCTATCGTGCTCTAACAAGATAATAGCACAAAAAAAAAATCTATGATATAATACGTTCAGGAAAATTAACAAAGGAGTATAAATATGTCTAACGCTATAGATATTAATGATTCAACATTTGAAGCAGAAGTATTAAATTCGGATAAACCGGTAGTAGTGGATTTTTGGGCAACTTGGTGCGGGCCATGCCGTAAATTAAGTCCTGTATTAGATGATATTGCAACAGAATTCGGCGATAAAGTTAAATTTGTAAAAGTTAATACAGATGAAAACTTAAAGACCGCAAAAGATTATGCAATAAGCGGTTTGCCTAGTTTACTGGTATTTAAAGACGGTAAAGCCGTTGAAAGATTAGTTGGTTTAATGCCGAAATCTTCAATTATTTCAAACATTGAAAAACATATGTAATTTATTAAATTAAAACATTACAAAAAAAGCTCTCATGTTATTGAGAGCTTTTTTGTAACAATTTATTTCGCAAAACAAATTTTCACTAAAGTTTTATCCGACAAATGCCGATAAGTATAGTGAATAGTACTATGCAATTAAAGGATTAACCATGGCAAAATACCCTATACATAAAACAACGAATGTAACCGGAAGTTATTATAAAACAAGGCATGCAGATTCTATTGTTGAAAATATCGACAAATTGGTAGATAAATTAAAAGCAAAAGATGGCTGGGAAAATGTTGATGAAAACGACATTATAACATATGTCATTGACAACATAACTTATCAAAATAACAGAAATTTTAAAGCACACAACGAAAGTATAGCCTACAGATTTGACGATCCGAGAGACTCTAAATGGAGAGCATATACTCCGGAGGAAATATTAGCAATGGCAGATAGCGGAAGCAACGTACCAAAAGACGTATACGAATGGGCTAAATCACAAGTTAATAGCAGCATAGATGGATATACTCTCGACACAGGCATTGTAACCGAAGGAGATAGCACAAATACTGATGCCGATTCCGGTATATCAAAAAGAAGTCAAGACCAAAAAGAAGCTTTACAACAGTATGCCTTAAAGGCGCAGGCACAAGATAAACTGTTAAAAGATGAAGGTACAGAACTTATACGCAGAAATGACGAACTTGAAGATAAAGAAAATGATTTAGTATTGGCTCAACGAGAAAGCAAAGACAAAATAAAAAGTTATAAAGAAAAAATAGACAGGATTAATGAAAAAGTCCAACGTGGAGAAGAACTTACCGACACTGAAAAGGCCACTTATAATAAAATGGCTGAACTTATAAAAAATGAATCCAAAAATATAATTATAGATGCAGAAAGTATTGAAAATGACTTAGAATCACTCGCTAACGACATGGACGATATGAGTGCAACTATAGAAGTTAACAACGAATTAAAATATAAAATTAAAGATATCGGAAAAACCTACCGATATAACGAAACTCAAAATGCAAAACACCTACCTATCGAAAAAGTTAACATGCTGAGTCCTGAACTTGAAAATAAAGTTTACGCAGCAGTAATAGGTAATTTACAATTAAATTCCTTTGACAAAGCAATCGATTTGGATCTTGCCAGTGCGAAAGTTAAAAATAACACTGAAGAGGCAAATTACTTGTCCGGTGAAATTGAACAATCCGTAAATACAATAGTAACCCAAAATGTCAACAGTACAGAAATTGAAAATAATTTCAACGCTTCGACTAAAGAAACCGAACAAGAAAATTCCGAAGAAAAATCAGAAGAAAATTTAACTAACGAAGATAATACAACTGCAATTGCAGAACAAGAAAATCAGCCTTCGGTTGACAATAAGGCTGCCGCTCAAGAAAATGACGAGATTTCAACGCCTTTAGAGACACCGGAAAACAAAAACTCCGAAATATCTGCACAAACAAATCCGATAACAAATGCTGAAAATGATGAAATGTCCGCAGATAATATAAGTTTTGCCTCAATCTTTGAAGAAGGATTTGAAGAAGAAAACCCTATCGGTAATACTACAGAAGTTGAAGAAGAATTTTCAATTTCCGATACCCGAAATTTACCTGAAGAAGTCGATAAAAAAGATAATATCGAGGCAAAAGAAGAAGAAGAACAACAAGACCTATCCGCAGAAAATAAGACACGAGCAATGAATTCTCAAGGGGTTACCGAACTTGATACCCAAAAAGCTGAAGAAGAAAATGATACTGCAGTTGAAACAACGCGAACCGCAGATGCAAGTTCTACAAAAGCCGAAAGCGATTTAATTTCTGATACAAATGAAACCGCAACAATAACAAATACGCTTGAAACTAACGAAAATAATATTAAATCGCTCAAAACAAATCTTTCATCTATCCACGCAAAACTTGCAAAAATGAACAGAGATATAGAACAAACTAACCGTGAAATTAATACCATTACACGGGAAGAAAATAATACAACAACCACTTCAAATACTATATATTCTGAATCCGATATAACCAACAAAGAACAAAATATTGAGAACATTGCATCAGAAATGCAAAAAGCCGGAAACGAGGCAGAACAAAATACTCAACAAATTAAAACAACACAAACTGACAGCAATACAAATGCAAAACAACAAACCGAAAATTCTCAATTAAAAATATCAGGAGAAAATTCCATAAAAAATAACAACTTATCTGATGCAGACGAACAAAAAACTAATGAACAAAAAATGGCAGACTCTGACTCAAAATTTGGTAAACTAAAAACAAATACAAATATTCAGACAGAATTCGCCCTGCCAAAAGACGTTGCCAAAACAATACTGGATGTAGGAAGCTCCGGAGAAGACTCCAGCAAAATGGCAGCACAATCAATTAAACTTGCTCACTCTAATTTAACCGGCGCAGCAGCAGACGTCTCCGGCATAATTCCTGAAATGAAAGAGTCATCAGAAAATATAAATACAGCAAATAAATCTGTTGAAAGTTCCGCTAACGAAACTCAAACCGACACATTAAATATTCAAAACGAATTGCAGCGCAATCAAAACGCAACAGAAAACAACGAAGCTGAAAATTACACAGCTTCACAAAATGATGAAACCAAAGAAGAAAAAACCAATGCTGAAATTGATAACGCAAAACCTACAATATCAGACGAATCAAGAGAAATTCAAGAAACCGCAAACTCAGAAATATCAATCAGCGACGGCGATGTTGAAGAGGCTATTGAAACCGCACCGCAAGAACCTCAAAACATAACTCCTACAAGTGAAAATTCTATAGAAAGCAGTATAACAGATGCGACTTTATCATCATTTAACAACCCGCTGATTCCTGACACTAATAGCAGAAACAGAGCAGCCGCAGAGGATGTCGCAAGAGCAACACTCAAAGAACTTGCGGCACAAGAACCTGTAAAAGAAAGTGCTAAGGTAATCTTCAAAAATGACGTTGCGGAAGTAATGAAATCAACCCTGAGCGGAGTAAGTAAACGAGAACAGCAAAAAGATACCGACAGAGATAAAAAACATAAAATACTTACCCAATTTGAAAATCTTAAACGCAGTGAAGCAAGGAAGACTGTTCAAAAGGTTAACAAAGCTCGAGACGTGAGATAAGCTTAGTTTGCTGACACACAGGAAACTATCGCATCCATTATTTTTTTGACTTTGATAATTTCTAAGTTATCAAAATTCTTTGGCACATCATTTGCAAAAGGAATAATGGCTTTCTTAAATCCAGCAACGGCTGCTTCATTCAATCTTTTTTCAATATTATTGACAGGATGGATTTCTCCGGAAAGGCCGATTTCACCTATAATAACAGTTTGAGGATCAACTACCACATCTCTTGCACAAGTAGCAATTGCCATAGCAATTCCCAAATCCGCACTCGGTTCGTTGACATCAATACCGCCCATTACATTAACATACACATCCTGCTTTGAAAAATTCAATCCTACTCGTTTTTCCAACACTGCCAAAATCTGATGCAGCCTGCTCAAATCTACCCCGTTTGTAACCCTTCTTGGCGCAGCATAAGAAGTTGTTCCTACTAAAGCCTGAATTTCAACCATTAAAGGTCTGGTTCCCTCATTTGTAACAATTATTGCACTCCCGGGGGCAGCATCTCTTGAGCGTTCATTCAAAAATAATTCATTCGGATTTGTAACCTCATGCAAACCGTCAGAATGCATTTCAAATATACCAACCTCAGATGTATTCCCAAAACGATTTTTCATAGAGCGAAGCATTCTGTACGATTTATATTTATCTCCTTCAAAATAAATCACAGTGTCAACCATATGCTCCAAAACCTTTGGACCGGCAATATTTCCGTCTTTCGTAACATGACCTATCACTATTGTTGTAATATTCTTACTCTTTGCAATATGCATCAATATGTTTGTACATTCTCTAATCTGAGAAACACTTCCCGCAGAACTTGCAACAAGATTTGAATAAATTGCCTGAATACTGTCAACTATTACAAAATCAGGTTTCAATTCTTCAATTTGAGCCTTAACATTTTCCATATTGGTCTGAGGGTATATATACAAATTATCTGAATTAATACACAACCTTTCAGCCCTTAATTTTAATTGAGAAGAACTTTCTTCCGCCGAGACATAAAGGACTGTTTTCCCCGCAGCACACAACTGCCCGCAGGTTTGCAGAGTAATGGTTGATTTACCTATTCCGGGATCTCCTGCAATCAGAACAAGGGAACCTTGCACAAAGCCCCCTCCAAGAATTCTGTCGAATTCAGAAATATTTGTACTTACTCTGACTTCCTCTCCTATATGAATATCTTTTAACAATTCAGGTTTTTCGTTATTTACAAATTCCTGAGCCGCAGCATTAGGCAAATTAGAATCAAATTGGACTTCTTCAACAAGAGAGCCCCAGCTGCCGCATTCCGGACATTTACCCAAATATCCGGCAGTTTCATACCCGCATTCTTTACATATCCATTTTGATTTTAATTTTGCCATAATTAATTTTCACCTGTTATTTTTGTATCTTTTCGACATCTTCTATCTTCATAGCAAAATACGGTTTATCTTTTTCCTGCAAAAATATAACATACCTGTCATTAAAATAGAAATAGCGAGGCAAAATCCTTCTTGACGGCATAGCCGTAGTTGCCACCATCATGCCGGCTTCCGATTTCAATTTTACACCGGTTTCATCCATTTTAAATTGAACTGTTTCCAAAGCCCTTGAAATAATAAAATTTGAGTTTTTTATAGGCTTGTTACAAATTTCGGGAAATTCACGTTCAGATTTAAATTCAATCATCGGAGCTTTAAATTTATCTGCATTAGTAAACCATTTATCGCCCTCATAAGCTTTTGATTTTGCTATCATATCTTCATACAAAACATCCAGAGTTTTTTCATCATTAGTTCTGTATAAATAAACAGTATCACCCTGTTTTGATTTCAATGAAATTGCAAAATCATCTGTCCCGTTGTAAAAAAGCACGTCAATAGTATGTCTTAATGAATTTGATGACAAATTATCATCTATCCCAAAGTATTTAACCTTATTTTGACTTCCGTTAAAACTGTCATCTTGCAGCTTATCAAACGGTTTTATGTATTGAAAATCTTTTTTTAACATTGCATAAAGAATATACTTACCTTCTGCCGGAGTCCAATCAAATAATCCAAGAATATCACTTGTTTCATTAAATTTTTCTTTAATAGCAGTCTCAATTTCTTTTTTGACATTTAAAGATGCCAACGCAAATTTTTTATAGTAAGAACTTTCGTTCAAATCATCTTTTGTGAAAGTTTTTTTATTAAGATTATCTGCCATAACAGATTTGGCACCGGAAAATTCCACAGGGCGTTTTACTAATTCATCAATCAAATCATTCCAAATAAGTTGAAATGTACCAACCCACACCTGATTTTTAGCATTTGAAACCGTATTCATGGTAGGTAAAATTTCGAAATCAGATTGATTAACCGGACACTCTATAACCTTGACATCCTTTGATTTTTTCTTAAATTTCCAACCGCAAGCACTTGCTGACAAGCTTGCCGTAATCAATAATGTTATAACAATAAATAACGAAATATATTTTTTCATTTACCCTCCTAATCTAAAAGCGCTTTTATTGCAGATATTTTATCACTGTCAAAAACTTTTATCAACAGGGTTTTTTCTTTTGATGTTTCGCCTTTTACAATTTCAAAAGAAGTTTTCGGTATTCTCAATTCCTTTGATAAAAATTCAACAAGAGCCTTATTAGCTTTACCTTCTATAGGCTGAGCAGTAAGTTTTATTTTTAATCCTGACTCATCTCTAACAATAGCATTTTTGCTTGCATTAGGAGAAATTCTCACTTGAACCGTTATACCATCTTTTGTCTCTTTAACCATCTATATAATCCTTATGTATGAAATTTTTAAATTAATGTTGCAAAACACAATTTAAACTCGTATTATTATTATATCATGCCCGAAAAACCACTTTTTGAAGAAATTAAACAGACACTAACAGCCCAGAAAAGGGATAAGAAGGATATTGCCAAAATTGAAGAGGCATTTGAATTTGCGAAAAAACTTCACGAAGGACAATACAGGGTATCGGAAGAGCCCTATATAATTCATCCTGTAGAAGTCGCAAAAATACTTGTTGATTTAAAAGCAGACAGTCATACAATAATAGCAGCATTTTTACACGATATTCTTGAAGATACCGACACAAAACCTGAAGAAATAGAAGCCCGCTTCGGTCAAGATGTTCTCACCCTTGTTCAAGGGGTAACAAAACTCGGAAAACTTCAATTCAAGTCTAACGAAGAAAGACAAGCCGAAAATTTCCGCCGATTATTCATTGCAATGGCAAACGATATAAGGATAATTTTCCTCAAACTTGCAGACAGGCTCCATAATATGAGGACGTTAAACTTTATGGCTGCCAACAAACAGCAAAAAATTGCAAGAGAAACACTTGACATCTTTGCACCGCTGGCAAATCGCTTAGGTATCGGTAAAATTAAAGCTGAATTAGAAGATTTATCACTGAGATATCTCGAACCTGACAAATATTTTGAAATTGCTCAATTAGTTTCTCAAACAAAAGCCGAAAGAGAAATGACCGTAAAAATGCTTATAGATCAAATCTCTAAAGACGTAAAGAAAAACGGAATTAATGCACAAATTACAGGAAGAGCAAAGCATTATTACAGTATATATGCAAAAATGAAACGTCTAAATATAGCATTTCATGAATTGTACGACATAACCGCAGTACGTGTTATTGTTGATACAGAGAAAGAATGCTATGAAGTCCTCGGGCTAATTCACTCACAATTCAAACCAATTCCGGGAAGATTTAAAGATTATATAGCAATGCCAAAAGGGAATATGTACCAATCTTTACACACTTCTGTTATAGGGCCTCGCTCAAAACCTTTAGAGGTGCAAATAAGGACTTGGCAAATGCATGAAGTTGCGGAATATGGTGTTGCCGCACACTGGCGATACAAAGAAAAAGGTTCTCAAAAAGCAAATAACCCTGCCGATATGCAATTCTCTTGGATGAGAAAAATGGTGGAATACGATAAAGATATGACTTCCGCCGAAGATTACGTTAACTCCGTAAAACTGGATTTATTCTCGGATCAGGTATTTGCCTTCACTCCAAACGGAGATGTTTTGGATTTGCCAAAAGATGCAACCCCTGTAGATTTTGCATATCGTATACACTCTGATGTAGGTAACAAAACTGTTGGAGCTTTAATTAACGGACGAATAGCCCAGCTTGATACCAAACTTAATAACGGCGACATTGTGGAAATCTTGACATCAAAAACTCCTGCTCCGCGACTTGATTGGCTGAATTTTGTAGTTACAAAACAGGCTTCTTCAAAAATCAAACAATGGTTCAAGAAAAACAATCGTGAAAACCATATTGAAGTCGGTAAAAGCAACCTTGAACATGAACTTACAAAAAATGTATTTGATGAATACATGAAAACAGGTGAGTTTGAAAAAGTTGCAAAACAAATGAATTATCAGAGTTCTGAGGATTTATTTGCAGCACTCGGATACGGAGAAACAACCACAAACAAAATACTTAACAAGTTGAAAAAACCTCAAGATGCAAATCCGGAAGCCACTTTTCACACTTATAACAGAAAAAAATCAGAAAAGGATATTATCGGACTTGAAGGTTTATTATATTCATTTGCTAAATGCTGTTCTCCGATACCCGGAGAGCCTATTGTCGGAGTTGTAACTCGTTCTAAAGGAGTATCCGTTCACAGAATAGACTGCAAAACACTTGAAAATATCCCGCCTGAGAGAATGCTGGACATTCGCTGGTCAGGAGATAACACTCATAAAACTTATACAACAACCATTCGTGTGGAAACAGGTGAAAAATTAGGATTACTAAAAGATATTATTGCCGCAATTTCTGATAATAATACAAACATTACCTATGCAAACGTAAAATCAAAAACCAATAAACGCCTCGGGGTAATAGAAATCGGGATGGAACTTGATAACATAGAAACTCTTAAAAAAGTTATAAACTGTATTCAAGCAATACCTGATGTATTCAGCGTTAAACGTATCCAGACTTCATACTCCGCAAACTCTCACTCCTCAGGTCAAAGACCTCAAAAAAAACAAAATAAATCAAATACCAAAAAGAAAAATTAAGCACCCTAATCTCCCATAATAATTACTTTACAATAATTCATGCTTTATTTATAATTTTCTTAGATTATGAGAGATTGAAAAGGTGAAATTAATGAGTAAATATTTATTGGAAATCGGAACGGAAGAATTACCATACAGGTTTATACCTCAAGCTATTGAACAGCTGAAAAACGGCTTTGAAACATTTTTAAATAATAACAAAACAGGCTTTGAAAAGGTAGAAGTATACGCAACACCAAGAAGACTTGCAGTAATAATTTCAGGACTTGTTGATAAAAGCTCTGATGAAGAAAAGATTATAAAAGGACCTATTGCGAAGGTAGCATACGATGAAAACGGCAATCTTACAAAAGCCGGAGAAGGATTTGCCCGTAAAAACGGTTTAACCGCAGAAGATTTGTACGTAGAAGATAATTATGTTCATGCAAAAATTGTGGTTAAAGGTAAATCTATCAAAGAACTTTTACAGGAAAACGTTCCGTCTATAGTAATGAAATTACAAGGTTCCCATTTTATGAGATGGGGATACAACGAAGAAAAATTTTCACGCCCGATCAGATGGATTGTTTCAATACTGGACAAAGAAGAAGTTAAAATCAAAATAATTGATAAAGAATCTTCAAACATCTCCAGAGGACATAGATTTGCACAGCAAAATGTTGTAATAGGACACCCTGACGATTATGTCGAAATTATGAGAAATTGCTGCGTAATTGTTGATCAGAACGAACGCCGCCAATTAATTATAGATAGGGCAAAAGAAGAAGCCGAAAAACTGGGTGCTGTCCCGTATTACACAGACGATTTGCTGGAAGAAGTAACATTTATTACTGAATACCCTGTTCCTGCAGTTTGCGAATTTGATCCGAAATATTTGGAAATTCCGGAAGAAGTAACCGTTACCGTTATGGCAGTACATCAGAGATATTTTGCACTGCATAAAGACGGAAAACTTATTAACAAATTTATTACAATGACAAATTACATCGGAGATGAATTCTCAAATATTAAAGCGGGTAATGTTCGTGTAATTAAAGCAAGATTGGATGATGCGGTATTTTTCTTTACTGAAGATACCAAAAAGCCGTTAGCGGATTACGTAGAATCCTTAAAGGGTGTAACCTTCCAAAAAGGCATGGGTTCAGTTTATGACAAGACTTTACGCCTTATAACATTGGCAAAAGATGTTGCTAAAACGTTAGGCGTTGACAGTAAAACAATCGAAAGAACCGCCCTATTATGTAAAGCTGATCTAACAACTCAGTTAGTATTTGAGTTTACGGAATTACAAGGATTTATCGGGGCAGACTATGCAAGAGTTTCCGGTGAAGATGAAAAAGTTTGCGAAGGAATTAAAGAACATTACTTCCCATTAAATGCGGAAGGGGAAACCGCAAAAGGTATAGAAGGTCAAGTAGTCGGAATAGTTGATAAAATGGATACAGTATGTGCAGTATTTGCAGAGGGCAAAAAGCCTACAGGTTCTTCAGATCCGCTTGGAGTCAGACGTGCCGCATTAGGAATTATTAAAACAATACTTACGGCAAACTTAAAAATTGACTTAAATGACTTGATTATTAAAACTCTTATGTTGCTGCCTATTAATACAGGAGACGGCAACTTGATAGATAAAGTTAAGAATTTTGCAGGCTCAAGTGCAAACAGGATTTCAGGAAAAGTTCTTGCGGAAATTACTGAGTTTTTTGTACAGCGTCTGATTATTTTCTTGTCAGATAAATATGCAAAAAATGTTTTAGAAGCTTGCGCTTCAAACAAAAATCCGCTTGAAGACCTCGCTGATTATTTGAAGAGAGTTGAAATTGTTTCAAAACTTGATAACCCTCAGTTGAATGAAAATGCGAACAGAGTATCAAGAATTTTGAAAGAAAATTCAACAAAAGCAGTTGATAAATCATTATTCAAAGAACCATCAGAAAGCATGCTGCTTGAAAGAATAAGTATAGTTGACGAAACATTAGATTATCCGCAGTATGTAGAAAAATTAATTGAAATCAATCCTTCTGTGGAAAAATTCTTCAATGATGTGCTGGTCATGGATAAAGATGAAAAAGTTAAGGAAAATCGCTTGGCATTGTTAACAATGTTAAAGAAAAAATATGAAAAGCTTACTGATTTTTCTAAGCTATAGTTGGATTTTACTCAATTGTAACACTTTGTAAACTTTACATGTAAAAAAGTAAATTATTTTTTTCAGGATACTTTAAAATAGTACAAAGAAGGACTCACTAACCAGGAAAGTAGGGGCAAAAAAATGTTTGACAGTATTAAAAATCTAAAAATAGTAAAAAAGCTCAATGAAACCATCAGCCCTAAATTGAGATGGTTAAATTACTCAAACATTGTAAAAGATAAAACATCTCCGGAATACATCAAAATGGTAAGCGGAGTGGAAGATATACAAACAACATCTGACGAACGCAGGCTGGAAGCAATGGTCAGAGAACAACTAAAGGAAGAATTCCCGAATATTGAGAATATGAAATCCTACGAACTTCTTGTTGATGCAGTAATGCACAACTTAAAGAAAAAACAGCTTCAAGCCACAGATAATCTTGATATTGAATAATAATAAAAAAGATTATCAACAACAGAAAGTAGCACCTCTAAAGGGTGTTATTTTTTTGCAGTATTTATTTATACACCAAAAAGAGATGATTAACCAAATAATCATCTCTTTTTATAAATTAAAAATTATTATAATGAGTAACTCATTTCTTGAGAAATCTCTGAGTTCAAACGTCCTTTACAAGCTTGGTATTCAGCCTCAACCATTTGAAGTTGAATTTGATATTTCTGCATCTGCTTATCAAGCTTTTCTTCCATCAGCTTAACTTTTGCCCTGCGTTGTTCAAGCATTTTCATAACAGGGGAATCCGGATCATAATCTGTACCGACACGGGTTAAATCATCACCGGCATTAATCAGATTAGATTTTGTTGCGACAATTTCACTAATCTTAAAGTTAAGGTCGGATCTTTGACCTTGAAGTTGAGTTAATCTCATTGAGTCTGTAACTAAACCCATTTTCTTACTTCCTTTATCTGGTTTCGTTCAGATTATTTCCCCTCAAGAAGCTATGTTGATTATTTTCTGCTATCAGTTGTTCCATTTTGTGGAATTGGTGCTGATGATAGTTTAACCTATACTGAGCCATTTTCAATTTCTTTTTCATAGTCAAGAAATCTTTGATTGTTTCCACAATATAATTCATCAAGGCTTTTAGAGGGCTTTTTCTGATGATGAAGTTCCTTGAATATATCAAGAAGTCTATGATTCTTTTTATATTCATCTCTAAAGTATCTTGAAGTGCCATAATATAACTACTCCTATCAACACTTTAGATTCTACATGTATATAAAAACATCATTCGGACAAATATTGCCAGTTTTGCATGTTTTTGCTTAACATGTCTTAATCTAAAATGCTTATCTCAGTATTTACACCTGCGAAAGGATTGCAAAGCTCACCCTTCACATATTTATTTAACGGCAATTTTTGCTGAAACTTTAATGATTTTGCGGGGTGAGAAAACAAAGTGTAATAAAATTTTACAATTCTGCTGCCGAATTTATAAATAAAATTATCCTTCAATAACTTATCAATAACTAATCTGGTATAAGTTCTGCTATCATTCATCATAAATATCAGCCTTTATATATTATTATAAGTTTTGAATAGCTTTACTATCACTATCAATAGATTCTTTCAACATTTTTTTACAAACATCGCCTTGAGTATCCAACATCTTGCATACCGTTTCAATGTTTCTTACTTTATTAGAAAGGATAGTATCAGCATTAGCGGTAATATTACCGGTAACCCTCTGATAAGCGGCAAGAGCCGGATTAGTAATACCCTGCATTAAGTTACCCATAACAAGTGCCGGCAAACCGTACTCTCCGAGATAAGGCGCAGCAGACTGCATAATACCGCCCCATCCGGAGATAATACTTGCAACCGGAAGAACAATATTTCTTCCGACAAAACCATAACCGTTAGATGCACCGACACCGTATGCAGCAGCACTTGCGATATCAGCCAAACCGCCTACTCCTGATGCAAAACCCGTAGGACTTCCGGAAATTGTTGATGCCAAAGCAGATGATGTGTCAGAACCCCATCCACCAATTGCTGATGCACCGCCTGTTGCAAAACCTTCTGCCCATGAAATCGGTGCTGCACCACCAGGAAATCCTGAATAATTATATAATGAATTTAAACCAAATGAAGATCCGCCATTTCCGTTTACGGAAGAATAATATGATGTCCCCGGAATATTCATACTTTCGGAACTACCGAAAATATTTGAATATGCTGACGGTGCCATTAAACTGGCCATTCTGTATAAGAAGCTGCCGGTCATACCCCAGCCTGTACCTTGTCCGGAACCGGATATAGTTAAATCTCTCAATTTATCATATGTTTCCCACAACTGAGCCTTTGCTTCGGAACCTGCCGAACCAAATTTATTTGCTATAACCAGATAACTATCATTTTTGTATGACATAATTGCCTCTCTTTTTTGTTTACTTACAATTTATTACGATTCAAAAGTTTTGAATGTAGATTCAATATTCTTTTGAATTACTTTTTGTACTGCTTCCATTTCTGTTTGAAGAGCTTCTTGCTCTGTATCTAATTGTCTTAATCTCAATTCAAGAGTTCTGTCCTGTTCTTGAATTTTTTCAGTTTTAGCATTGATATCCTGTATTCGTTTCTCATAAACTTCCATATCATAATGATACTGATTCATCGCATCTTCATACGCATTAGTATCAGTCTTAGTATTTGTACTAACCGCATAAACAGCAGAAGAATCTTCATATCTTATTGACTGAATTCTACCTTGCTCATTTATATCGACAATAGCTTTTTGTTCATTTTCAATTCTTGTATTAACATCTTTGGCAACATAATATAGCAATTTATCTTGATTTTCACTTGGAGTAGCTTGATCCGGACCTGATTGAGAAGTTTTCACCAAATCTTCAAGACACGCATAACGTCTTTCACCTTGAAATTCCCAAGTGTAAATATTACCGGCTCCGCTCTTTGCAAAACTCGATGTTGGCCAATCCCTACAAATCTGTTCGTAAGACGCTTTTTGATTTACATCAGTAGGATTTAACCTTGTTACAGTACAGTTACCAACATATTCTGGGATATTTTTTGCCACATAATACGATACTACATCACCGGTACCTTCCAAAGAACTTTGATTTATAAAATGTCTGCTTCCGTCAGAACCCATGTAGGTATACAGTGTGTCAGTAGATTTTGCAATATCAGGATAATTTTCCAGAATTTTTTGTAATGCATCATACTGAGCTTTAACTGTCGGATCGTACACAGTCGCCGTAGAACCTTGGATTGTATACTCATTTTCACTTGTCTTCTTAATATCACTTCTTCTAACTACAGAAGTTGTACCTGCCGTACCCATAACTACTTGAGGGTTAGTAAGCCTGTTTTCAATACCTGTAAACACATCCGCATAATGATAGTGCTTAATCATATAATTATATCCGTCAGGATCATTAATTAATTGAGACATAGTATCGACTGTTTCAGTGATAGTACCATCCTGATAAGTGTATTCCAATGTCGTAAAATCCTGAGTACTTGGAGCAGTCGGGACTTCAAGTGCCAAAAGCTCATTGAAAGTATTAGCACTCTTCATAGCCAAAGCAGTACGTGCCTGATTAACTTGTTGCCCTTCGTATTCAACATTTGTTTTTCTTGCGGTCAATGCAAGCCATCTAGCTTGTGAAGCTGCCATACCCATAAGCTGCTCTCCTTATGTCAATTCTTTTCTATCTACTACATTAACCTTTTAATGATATTTATCAAAAAGTCAACATTACCTACTTTATATTATACGACAGGTTTTTAGCGGATATTATAACATTCCGGTAAATATCATTTAACTAAATTAGAAATTATAAACAATATCATACAGTTACACGATACAAGATAAAAAAAAGAGAGAATTGAGTTAAACCCAATTCTCTCATCAAAATTGTTTTTATAAAAGTTATTCTTCTGCACCATCGGCAGATTCATTTACGGTAAGAGCTATACGCTTATCTGAAGGATTAAACTTCAAAATATAAGTCATAATCTTATCCCCTACCTGTAAAATATTTCCGTCTCTGTTTTGAAGTTCAATAACTTCATTGTGAGGTAAAAGTGCTTCAACCCCCGGAAACACTTCAACGAAAGCACCAAAATGTTTAATTCTGGTTATTGTACCTTCAATCTTATCGCCTTCTTTAATGTTCTTTTCCGCTTCTACCCACGGATCCGGCTCAAGATTTTTCAAACTTAATGAAACTCTTTGCTTGTCGTGATCAACCGCAATAACTTCAACATCAATCTTATCACCAACATTCAAGATATCTGTCGGATGGTCTATCCATCTCCAAGAAAGTTGTGATAAAGGCAACAATCCGTCAATACCGCCAAGGTCAACGAATGCACCGAAATCAGTAATTCTGACAACATCGCCCTTAACAACTTGTCCGGGTTCAATCTGAGAAAATACATTCTTTCTTGCTTCAACTGCACTGTCATCATACACTTTTTTGTTTGAAAGAATAAAATTATTCTGCTGACTATCAAGAGTCAATATTTTCAATTCAATCTTAGAACCTACTTCAAGGTCAGATTCCTTACTTCTCAATTGAGAGGACGGAACGAAACCTCTAACACCTGACACTTCAACCAGAATACCGCCCTTAACAATTCCTGCAACGGTACCCAAAATGGTTTCATCTGTTTCTTTAAGTTTTTCCAATTCTTTCCACGCATAAGCCAAGTCAACTTTTTTACGGGAAAGTAAAAACTTTCCGTCTTCATCTTCTTCTCTTATTATAAGAAATTCGTACTCAGTGCCTTTTTCAAATTTTTCTTCTACTTTTTCATCCTTATCAACTGCTTCACGGGTTGGAACAATAGCAATAGTCTTAGCACCAATATCAACCATTACGCCTTGCCCGTCAAACCCGCAAACAATACCTTTTACTAAATCACCTTTTTGAAATTTGTAATCGTATTGTTTGAGCAATTCTTCAAAATCTAATTCTTTTGATGTCATTTTTACTCCAATTCTAAGACTAATCTAATAAACTTTGTTTACATAATATCAAACTGATGTCAATCTGTAAATATTTTTTAACATTATTTAACACATCTTAATAAAAAGAGTAAAAACAAGGGCAGTACCAATTATTACTGCCCTACATTTGTCAATATTTATATTTATTATTTCAAAGATTCAATCAATTTTTCTATAGTATTTGACTGAAGATCAATTTCCGAAATCCTATCTTTAGTTTGCTGTATAAGCTCTTGAGGGGCATTCGCAACAAACTTAGGATTGTTAATTCTGCCCTCCAGCGATTTTTTCTCCGAAATTAATTTGTCTAATTTTTTCTGTTGGCGTTTAATTTCCTCATTAAAATCAATCAGATTTTCGAGAGGAATAACAATAGTAGATGCAGACACCACAGCGGTTGCCGACTTTTTAGGTGCCGGAGCATTTTTATCTGCATAACCTATATTTTCGACTTTTGCAAGTCTTTTAATATAAGATTCTATAGATTCAAATATTGCCTTTTCAGACTTGTCAGCTCGAATTTCAATATCAATTTTCAACGAAGTTGAAATATTAAAACTTTGGCGAACATTTCTGAGTGATTTAATGGTTTCGAATACAAGCTCCATCTCCTGAGCCTCTTTAGAAAATACCATATCCTCAGAAAATACCGGATAATCCGCTACAATAATTGCAGGAGCTTTTTCGCTGTCCAAATGAGGTAAAAGCTGCCATACACGTTCTGTAATATGCGGCATTATCGGATGTAAAAGTCTTAATGACATATCAAGGACATATCTCAAAACTCTTTGAGTATTTAATTTAATACTATCATCTTGAAGTTGAATTTTTGCAATTTCAACATACCAATCGCAATAGCTGTTCCAGAAAAAGTCATACAACGTATGCGCAGTTTCACCAATTCGGTATTCTTTAATATTTTGATTAATTTCTTTTGCAGTGGAATTAAGTTTATCTAAAATCCACTTATCCGCAATTGTAAGATTATTAAAATCAATTTCTTTGCCATCAACTCCGTCAAGATTCATCAACACAAATCTTGATGCATTCCATATTTTATTAGCAAAGTTTCTGCCATACTCAAAACGTTCCTCGCTCATCTTTATATCTTGACCGCCATATGTACACAAGGAAGTCATTGTAAATCTTAAAGCATCGCAACCGTATTTATCAATAATTTTAACCGGATCAATAGTATTACCTTTAGATTTAGACATCTTTTGACCTTTTTCATCTCTGATTAAACCGTGAATATAAACGGTAGAAAACGGAGCTTTTCCTGTAAATTCCAATCCCATAGTAATCATTCTTGCAACCCAGAAGAAAATAATATCAAATCCTGTTACAAGTGTTGTGGTTGGGTAGAATTTTTTAAAATCATCGCTATTTGTGTTAGGAAATCCCATAGTAGAAAACGGCCACAATCCTGATGAGAACCATGTATCAAGGACATCACTGTCTTGTACATAATTTTCGGGATCAGGATTTTCTTTAGCAACAACCATTTCACCGGTTGTCTTATGATAATATGCCGGAATTTGGTGTCCCCACCACAATTGACGAGAAATACACCAATCTCTGATATTTTCCATCCAGCCTAAGTAATTCTTTTCCCATCTGTCAGGAACAAATTTTATTCTGCCATCTTTAACTGCAGCAATTGCCTCTTTTGCGAGCGGCTCCATTTTAACAAACCACTGTTCTGACAACAACGGTTCTATTGTTGTACCGCAACGCTGACACTTACCAACATTATGTTCATGATCCCTTGTACGAAGTAAGAATTTTTCGTATTCAAGCATTCCGATAATTTTTTCACGAGCTTCATATCTGTCAAGTCCGTGCAAACTTTCAGGGACTTCTCCACAAGCTTTCATTTTACCGTTTTCGTCCAGTATCCAGATTGGTTTAAAGCCATGGCGATTACCCACTTCAAAATCGTTAGGATCATGAGCAGGAGTAATTTTAACTGCACCGGTACCAAAGCTTCTATCAACATATTCATCGGCAATAATCGGGATTTCTCTGCCGGATAGAGGTATAACAACTGTTTTACCAATTAGTTCGGAATACTTACTGTCATCAGGATGAACTGCAATAGCAACATCACCGAAAATCGTTTCAGGACGGGTTGTTGCAACAATTATTGCACCGTGTTCACCTTTCAAAGGATAAGATATTTCCCATAAATGCCCTTGTTCAGTTGCATATTCCGTCTCTACATCGGAAATTGCACTATTGCAACGAGGACACCAGTTTACAATATACTTACCTTTATAAATTAAACCTTTTTCATAAAGGCGGACAAAAACTTCTTTTACAGCGTCGGAGCAACCCTTATCAAATGTAAATCTTTCTCTTGAGCGGTCAAAAGATGCTCCAAGTCTTTTACACTGATCTAAGATAGCAGATTTGTGTTCGTTTGCCCATTTCCAAGTTTCTTCAAGAAATTTTTCTCTACCCAAATCATAACGGGATAAACCTTGTTCTCTTAATTTTTTTTCTACAACATTTTGAGTTGCAATACCTGCATGGTCAGTCCCGGGCAGCCAGAGAGTTTCAAATCCGGACATTCTGTGATAACGTGTAAGAATATCCTGCAAAGTTTCATCCAAAGCGTGTCCCATATGAAGGACTCCGGTAACATTCGGGGGAGGAATAACCATTGAATACGCAGGTTTATCGCTTTTGGCGTCAGCCTTAAAGTATTCTCCGTCTTCCCAAAACTTATAAATTTCACCCTCAGTTGCTTTTGCATCATAAACTGTAGGTAAATCCTGAATATTAATTGCTGTCTTAGTCATAAAAACCTCTTAAACTTATCTTCTTATGACAAAAAAATAGCACAAACAAGAAATTTAATAAAGTTTAATTTACTTAAACGGAGAATTTAATCTGTCAGGTCTGGTAAACCCAAATCCTTCAGTTATAAACTTATAACCCGCATACATAAATATACCTAAAGCAGACATCCCGGAAACCTTCTTACCGCCAAGTAAAGCACCTAAACCTAAACCCAACGGGACAATGCCTTCAATACATGTATTTCCTACCCCTTTAAAATAGCCTAATACAGCTTCAAATGGCATTAAAATACTCGTTCTCAATTGTAAATCAAATATCTTGTCCTTGATTTTTCCGACAACTGTACTTGGAGTATCCATATACATACGATTTTTGGCACCATCAACCAATCGGGCAGATTCATTTGATTGAGAAAATGTATCGGCTTCCAACTTGCCCATTACATGAGCATCATAAGCAACCATACCGACAGTTGCAAGTCCGGTACCCCTTGCAAATATCGTTCCTATACTGTTACCTATTTTACCCGTTATACTCATTATTTTTCAGCCTTTTCTTTTTTCGTTTCATCAACCGGCACTTCTTTTTCAATCGTTTTTCCTGCCATCTTCAAAAGAGCATTAGTAGCTTGAGTTGCATCTAATCCGAAGCCGTCATTGTTTTTTTGCATTTTCTTTAAAATATCTACTGTTAAATCATCACCCAAAATTGATCTGGATTCAACCATACTCAATGCAATTGCTCTGATTGCTGATGACGGATCCTGAAGCATTTTGTTAACCAAAGCTGTCAATGCAGGATCATCTGCTCTTGAAGAATCTTCAAGAATCCTGTCCACAACCTCATGGGCACCCATTTTTCTGACTTCTAAATCCTGACTGTTCAAATAGTTCTCTATTGTTTTTATATAATCATTTGTCAGGGCTACTACTTTTTTCTTTTCAGTTTTCGCACCGTCTGATTTTTCTGATACAACTTCTTTTTCTGTTACTTTTTCGGAAGTATTTGCAGCATCTTTTTCTTTGTCAGAACCCATACCGTCTTCGTTGTTCTTTAATGTTCCGTCGGCGTTTACCGGATGGAAATTTCCGTTTTCGTCTACGTAACCTTTTTCACCTTTATCGTTTGTTGTATATTCGTGGAATTTTCCGTCTTTATCGTAAAATCCGTTTTTATCTGTTCCGTCGGCGTTTACCGGATGAAAATTTCCGTTTTCATCTACGTAACCTTTTTCACCTTTATCG
>ONTD01000120.1 GCA_900320675.1 uncultured bacterium | reverse complement strand
GTCAATCCCATATTTGTCTGATAAGGCGCATACCATATTCGCAATATATTTTGCATTATCTTTGTTTAGTAAATTAGGATTGCTTTTTATAAATTTTATAATCCTGTCGTATTTTACTTTATCTGTTGGCACATAATCCTCAAATTCGCCTTTCCAGCCCGTGTGTTTTGCAAACTTACGTTTAGGATTTTTAGCAGGAATTGATGATTTTTCAAGTTCATATTTCTTTTCCGCTTCAAGCCGATAGTCTTTTATTGCATCAAGCGGATGCGTTGTTTCAAGTGATTGTTCATACTTATCACCTATATCAACGTTCGTCTTTACCGCATTATTTGTATTAAATACAGAATTTGGATATTTTTTGCCTGAATCATATATAGTGTCTTTGATATATTTCCGCACTATTGCTCGGATTCCGTTTGTATCGCTGGTATTCCTGTCTACACCCATATTATCTGACATATATAATTCTCCTTGTATTATTAAATATCGGAATTATACTGATAAAACTTTAATATAATGGGTAAATTTTGTTACATTGTTTAATAAATGCGATTATTCCAATCCCAAATCTCTTAGTAATTCTTTATTTGAAGCCAGTTCTTTTATAATTTCGTCTTCCAATGGATCAAAAACACCATCTTTTAATAACTCTTCAACTTGTTTATTGTGTAATGTGTTTTCAGGGTTTGATAGTGCAAGTTTAGTAAAGTTTTTAATATCACATTGTCTTTCGTATAAATTAATAGCATTTTTTGACATTCTATTTAAAAATTCATTTGATTTATTATCAGAATCTCCTACAATGGGATTTGTTATTCCGTTGCAGGTTTTGTTACTTTTTATATTCAGTTTTTGTGATATTTTATCAAAAATATTCATAGCTTTACCTTCACTACATTATACATGCTATGTCAAATTTTTTCAAATTTCTTAATATTTTATTTTTTCTTGATTATGATGCATCTTTATTTTATAATTGCAGCAACTGATTATGAATAAGGAAAGAGGTTAGAAATGCTTGATATTAAATTGATTAGAGAAAATCCGGATAAAATTAATGAGCTTTTAAAGAGAAGAAATCCTGATTTATCAATAGATGAAGTTATTAAGATTGATGAAGAAAGAAGAAAAATTCAAGTTCAGGTTGATGAGTTAAGAGCAAAACGTAAAAAGGAATCTCAATCAATCGGCGAGCTTAAAAAGAAGGGTGAAAATACTGATGCCGTTCAAGCAGAAGTTAAGAAAATCGGTGATGATATTAAAGTATTAGAAGATAAGCAAAACGAGCTTGATGATAAACAGAGAGATTTGCTTTTGCATATCCCGAATATTCCTGATGAAACCACCCCTGTAGGAACTTCAGAAGATGACAATATAGAAGTATATAAATGGGGTGAACCAAGAAATTTTGATTTTGAATTTAAACCTCACTGGGATTTATGTGAAGAAAAGGGACTTGTTGATTTTGAGCGAGGCGTTAAAATTTCTCAAAGCAGGTTTACTATGTATAGAGGTAAAGGCTCGAGGTTAGAAAGAGCAATTATAAATTTCTTCCTTGATTTCCATACTGAACAGCAAGGTTATGAAGAAATATTGCCTCCATTCATGGCTAATGCCGCAACAATGACCGGAACAGGACAATTACCAAAGTTTAAGGAAGATATGTATAAGTGTGTTGATGAAGACTTGTATCTTATTCCTACTGCCGAAGTTCCGGTTACTAATATATATGCCGGTGAGATTTTGTCAGAAGATGATTTGCCGAAATATATGACGGCGTATACTCCATGCTTCAGACGTGAATCGGGTTCTGCCGGTCGTGATACGAGAGGTCTAATCAGGGTTCACCAATTTAATAAGGTTGAACTTGTGAAATTGTGTACCCCTCAAACAAGTAAGGATGAACATGAAAAGTTAACGGAAGATGCAGAAAAAATGCTTCAGTTGCTTGAACTCCCGTATCGTAGAGTTGCTTTGTGTACTGCTGATATCGGATTTTCAGCAAACAAGTGCTGGGATTTAGAGGTTTGGATGCCTTCATATAATGCGTATAAAGAGATTTCAAGCTGCTCAAATTACGGAGACTATCAGGCAAGACGTGCAAATATAAAATATCGTGATAAGGAGACCGGTAAAGCTCAGTTTGTACATACTATAAACGGTTCAGG
>ONTD01000125.1 GCA_900320675.1 uncultured bacterium | reverse complement strand
ATTAAGCTTGATCAAAAACAAACTCAAAAATTAAACTCCGTATTTGGGAAATTTGATAAATTGAGTGAAAAACAAGACGGCGAAATCTCAAAATCAGAAAACCGAGAAGAATTTATGAAAACTCTTGAAAAAGATGAACCAAAAATTTTTGATAAATTGATTGAATTTAGCATCGCAGTTGAAATGGCTGAAGACATGCGACAAGAACAACAAAAAAACATTAAGCAAAAAGATAAATAAACTCATGGCTATACACGTACAAAAGCCCTCGAAAAACGAGGGCTTTACTTTTGTATGTTATATGCAGTTTCAGCAATTACTTAACTGCACTTAGAGGCTTTGGGCCTGCATTAACGATTTCTGACGGCATATTTGGATATTTGCTTGAGAAATTGTCAGCAAACATTTGAGCCAATTTATTAGCAGCTTCATCATATGCAGCCTTATCAGACCACATACCTCTTGCATCCAACATTTCATCCGGAACGTTAGGGCAAGATGTAGGATAATCTACATTGAATATATCGTGATGTTTGAATTCAACTGAATCAAATGAACCGTTCAATGCAGCAGTTACCATAGCTCTTGTATATGATAATTTCATTCTCTTAGCACCTGAAGATGCGCTGCCGCCAGCCCATCCGGTATTTACTAAGTATACCTTTGTACCATATTTATCTAATTTTTCACCTAACATTTCAGCATAAACAGAAGCATCCATTGGCATAAACGGTTCGCCGAATAATGTTGAGAATGTAGGAACAGGCTCTGTTATACCTCTTTCGGTACCTGCTAATTTAGAAGTGAAACCTGTTACAAAATGGTACATTGCAGCATTCTTATCCAATCTTGAAATCGGAGGCAATACGCCGAACGCATCAGCTGTCAAGAAAATAACAACTTTCGGAATACCGCCCTTTGAAGGGATTGCTGCGTTGTTGATGTAGTTTACAGGATAACCTACACGAGTATTTTCTGTTAAACTTCCGTCTGCAAAATCTAATTCTCTTGTTTCCGGATTCATAATTACGTTTTCTACTAAAGAACCGAATTTAATTGCATGATAGATGTCCGGTTCATTTTCTTCTGTAAGGTTGATACATTTTGCATAGCATCCGCCTTCGAAATTGAATACGCCGTCAGGAGACCAACCGTGTTCGTCATCACCGATTAACTTACGGCTAGGATCAGCTGATAAAGTTGTTTTACCTGTACCTGAAAGACCGAAGAATACAGCTGTTTCATGAGTTTCAGGATCCATATTTGCTGAACAGTGCATCGGAAGAACATTTTTCTTAGTCATTACATAGTTCATTGTAGCAAATACTGATTTTTTGATTTCTCCTGAGTATTGAGAACCTGCAATAATAATCATATGAGCTTCATAATCGATTGCTATGCAAGCTTCTGAATTTGTTCCGTCAATTGCAGGATCACATTTAAATCCCGGAGCACAAATAATTGTATAATCAGCTTCACCGTATGATGCTAATTCTTCGGCTGTCGGTCTGATTAATAATTGATGAATGAACATGTTTTGAGATGCTAATTCGTTAATAACTCTGAATTTTTGAGTATAAGTTTTGTCAGCACCTGCATAACCGTCAAAAATAAATACTTCTTTACCGTTTAAGTAATTAATCATCTTTGATTTAATAGAATTAAAAGCTTCTCTTGAAATAGGACGATTAACCTTACCCCATGCTATATCGTTGTGAATACTTGGAGTATCAACAATAAATTTATCCTTAGGTGAACGACCTGTATATTTACCGGTAGTAACAACCAAAGCACCTGTTTCAGATAAAGTACCTTCACCTCTTCTTAATGCAGCTTCAGTCAACTGAGCCGGAGTCCAGTTTCTATGTACCGCAGAAGGAGAAGTAATTCCTAATTTTTCAATACCATAAGTTTCCATATATTTCCTCCTTTATTATGGGTTTTTACCTATATATTTTTAGTGTATCACAAACACTAAAAAAATACAAGCGATTTTGTTGTAAAGATAAGATAAAGAGAGGGATTTGTTAAGAATTATTTAAAAATTATGTAATTCGATAAAAATTTGAGATAATATAAAGACGCACAAAAAATATTACGTCATGCAATAATCGGATATGCGGAGAAGGAGAAATATGCCTCAAACTATTGAAAAAATAAAGATTTATCCTGAAACAAAATTTATATCAGGACAATGGGAACATGAAATCAATGTAAGGGATTTTATACAGAAGAATTATACACCGTATACAGGGAATGCGGATTTTTTAGCCGGACCTACAAATGCAACCAAACAGTTGTGGGACGAATGCTGTGATTTACTAAAAAAAGAAAGAGAAAATGGCGGAGTTCTTGATATGGATACAAAAATAGTATCCACAATAACTTCACATGGCGCAGGATACATAGATAAGGATTTGGAACAAATCGTAGGATTACAAACGGATAAGCCATTAAAACGTTCTATGCAGCCGTTTGGCGGTATCAGAATGGCAGAAGGGGCATGTAAATCATACGGTTACACAGTAGATCCGCAAGTAAGTGAGATTTTTAGAAAATATAGAAAAACGCACAATCAAGGAGTTTTTGATGTATACACTCCGGAAATGAGAAGAGCTCGCCACGCAGCAATTTTAACAGGATTGCCTGACGCATACGGCAGAGGAAGAATCATAGGGGATTACAGAAGAATTGCTCTATATGGTATTGCAAGATTAATTGAAGATAAACTTGAGCAGCACGCCTCAATAGACGGGGATATGACTCCGGATAAAATTCAATTAAAAGAAGAAATTGCCGAACAGATTAACGCACTTCAAGAAATGATTGAACTTGGCAAGATATACGGATTTGATATATCAAAACCGGCAAGAAATGCAAAAGAAGCCGTTCAATGGCTGTACTTCGGATATCTTAGTGCGGTAAAAGAACAAAACGGTGCCGCAATGAGTATTGGCAGAACTTCAACTTTTTTGGATATATTTATTGAAAGAGATTTAAAAGAAGGAATAATTACCGAAAGTGAAGCACAGGAACTTATTGACCATTTCATAATGAAATTGCGTCTTGTAAAATTTGCAAGAACTCCTGAGTATAATGAGCTGTTTTCCGGAGATCCGACTTGGATTACAGAATCCATAGGCGGCATGGGTGTAGATGGGAGAACCCTTGTTACAAAGAATTCTTTCAGATATCTTCACACTCTGGAAAACCTTGGAACTGCACCCGAACCAAATATGACAGTACTTTGGTCTACAAGATTACCAAAGAACTTTAAAAGATACGCTGCCCACATTTCGATAACAACATCATCCATTCAATATGAAAATGACGATTTAATGAGAGTAACACACGGAGATGACTACGCTATAGCTTGTTGTGTATCTTCAATGAGAATCGGAAAAGAAATGCAATTCTTCGGGGCGAGAGCAAATTTAGCAAAATGTTTATTGTACGCAATAAACGGCGGAGTTGACGAGCGACTGAAGGAGCAAGTCGGTCCGAAATACCGTCCTATAACTTCGGAATATCTTGATTATGATGACGTTATGGAAAAATACGACGATATGATGGAATGGCTTGCCGGATTGTACGTAAATACGTTAAATGCAATTCATTATATGCACGACAAGTACTGTTATGAAAAAGCCCAAATGGCACTTCACGACAGAGATGTAAAAAGGTATTTTGCAACAGGTATTGCCGGACTGTCCGTTGTTGCGGATTCCCTTTCCGCAATTAAATATGCTAAAGTAAAAACTATTCGGGATGAAAACGGTATTGTTGTAGATTATGAAGTAGAAGGAGATTTTCCTAAATACGGAAACAACGACGATAGAGTTGACAGTATTGCAGTCAACCTTGTTCATACATTTATGAATAAAATCAGAAAACATTACACCTACCGTAATTCTATCCCGACAATGTCAATACTGACAATTACGTCAAATGTAGTCTATGGTAAGAAAACCGGCAACACTCCTGACGGAAGAAAAGCCGGTATCCCGCTTGCTCCGGGGGCAAATCCTATGCACGGCAGGGATTCAAACGGAGCGGTTGCATCATTGGCTTCTGTAGCTAAATTGCCGTTTAAAGATGCACAAGACGGAATTTCTAATACTTTCTCAATTATCCCTAACGCATTAGGCAAAGATGAAGTATTCGTCTCCGATATGAATATTTCCCTTGACGCAGGATGTTGTGCAGGAAATTCAGATAACTTTGTATTTATTAGCAGAACAAAAGAATAACGAGGAATTTGTTATGACCACAATGCAAGAGGAAAATTTAATAAACTTAATTGACGGCTATGTTGAAAAAGGCGGGCATCATTTGAACGTAAACGTTTTTAACAGAGAAACTTTACTTGATGCTCAAGCTCATCCTGAAAAATATCCGCAATTGACCGTAAGAGTTTCGGGTTATGCGGTTAATTTTAATAAATTAACCAAAGAACAGCAAGATGACGTTATTTCAAGAACATTTCACGGGAAAATGTAGTATATAATGGAAGTTCTCGGGAATATTCATTCTATAGAAACTTGCGGAACGGTTGACGGTCCGGGGATTAGATTTGTAGTATTTTTTCAGGGCTGCCCTATGAGGTGTCAATATTGCCACAATCCTGACACGTGGTCGAATGAAAATAATCAACTGTTTTCACCGTCAGACATTTTAGATAAGTATAACGGAGTAAAAGAATTCTGTAAGGGCGGAATTACCGTTACAGGCGGAGAACCTCTTTTACAAATTGATTTTTTAATCAACCTTTTTAAACTTTTTAAGTTACACAAGATTCACACCGCACTTGATACATCAGGTATTACCTTTAACAAGGATAATCCCGACAAGTTTAATGAATTAATAAAATATACTGACTTAGTACTGCTTGATATTAAGCACATTGATAATGCCGAACATAAAAAACTTACAGGACATTCAAACGAAAATATTTTGGATTTTGCGAGATATCTCTCAAAACACAATGTCCCTGTATGGATACGCCATGTTGTTGTTCCGGAAATTACGTATAATGAAAAATACTTATCCGAATTAGGTAAATTTTTGGCAGAGTTAAATAATATAAAGGCGCTTGATATCCTGCCGTATCATAATATGGCAATCAAAAAATACGAAAAATTAAATATTCCGTATAAATTAAAGGAAACCCCGCCGCTGCTAAAAGAAGATGCTCTAAAAGCAAGAAATATAATAATAAGCACCTACCAAAAATACCATAAATAATATTCGCTAAATTATTTATCAGTTCCTTTAAAAATACCGTCTGTGTATACGGAATTTTTTCCGTCAATAAAGGCTTGTCTTTCTGCGGCTTTCATTCCTATTATTGAATAATAATGAGTAAGATGATTTTTTTGAGTAGCCTTTTCTGAGTATAATATGTTATAAGGTTTTGACGGCGGTTCATGCTGATATAATTTAAAAATCTCTTCAGGGGAACATAGCTCACTTAAACGATGCTTTGTATCACTCACAATAAGAGAACCTCTTGCAAGGCGATTTATAACTGTATCAAATGGTATATGAAATTTTGGTTCAGGGTAGTTTTTGCCGTTAATACTGTCTTTTATATATTGTTTACCCCTTTCAAACGCCTGAGCAACTCTTTTTACAGCATAAGCACTATCCCAGTAAACAATTTTATCGGAAACATCACTGGTATAATCCATAATTTGTTTTTCGGCATTCCTGTCTAAAATTTGAATTTCATCACGGGAAAGATTTCTGCACGCATATTCATATGCACGTTCAACCGGCGGGAGAAATACTTTAGGTTTTTCGTTATGACAGGCAGCAGCAATAAACAATGTACCAACAGCCGCTGAAAGTTTTTGAATTTTCATATCTTCACCTTATACTTATATCTATAAAAGATAAATAAAATAATTATTGCGATTTTTCAATTAAATATTAAGATAATTTGCGATAAAAATTTTATCGTAATAAAATTATTAATATGAAATTATTATACTTAGAAGAGATAGATTCAACAAACAAATATGCAAAAGAAAATATTACCCAAATCTCAGATAGCACAATAGTTTATACCTATAATCAAACTGCCGGCAGGGGGCGTTTAAATCGTAAATGGAGCTATATGGGGAAAGACAATATTTATGCAAGTATTGTACTTAAACCTTCTGATGATATCAGACCGGTTTACTCAAATTTGACGCAGCTTTTATGTCTTATTCTATGCCAAACTTTTGAAGAATACGGCGTAATTCCAAAAATAAAATGGCCAAACGATATTCAAATAAAAGGCAAAAAAATTTCAGGAATACTAGCAGAAGCAGTAATGGGCGAAGGTAAGCTCAAGGGAATAGTTTTAGGCTTTGGAATAAACCTTAATACTACCGAAGATATACTGAAAGAAATCGACCAGCCGGCAACTTCATTAAATATAGAAACAGGTAAAACTATTGATAAAACAGAATTTTTACAAAAACTTACAAACAAGTTTTGTTTGTTGTATAATAGATTTATTGAGGATGGATTTTTGTTAATTAGAGAAGATTACATAAGAAGAGCCGGATTCCTCAACAAAGAAGTATCTGTTAAGGTACTTGAGAGAATAGTTTCGGGTATTGCAAAAGACATCACGGAAGAAGGAGCCCTGAAACTTGTTGATAAAAATAATAACGAACACGTATTACTAATAGGAGATATATTATGAACGCTGAATTATGGATACAAGGGCTTGTCGCAATGTGTATCGGCATGGGAACAGTATTATCGTTTTTATGCTTGATGATAGTTGCGATGAACGTTATGTCCGCAGTAGTAAGGAAATTAAATGTAATTTTCCCTGAACTTGTTCCTCAAGTTGCGGGAGCTAAAAAGACTACTTCGTCAAATGATGAAGAAATTGCTGTAGCAATACTTTCGGCAATGTTTAAAGGATAATTAATTCTAAAAAGGATTAAGAATACTTATTAAAAAATACGTAAAAACTTAATCACCTTTTAACTTAGTAACTTAATAACACACAAAGGAGATAAATAAATGACAAAACTAATCAAGGTAATGGATACATCATTCAGAGACGGTTTCCAGTCAATATTCGGAGCAAAAGTCTTGGTTGACGATTTTATTCCGGCTCTGCAATCCGCAGTTGATGCCGGTTTAAAACATTTTGAAACCGCCGGCGGTGCAAGATTTCAGGCACCTATATTTTTCTGTAATGAAAATGCTTTTGAAACAATGGATAAAATCAGAGCCGCAGTCGGACCTGATGTAAAATTGCAATCATTAGCACGCGGAGTTAACGTTGTCGGTTTAAACTCGCAACCAAGAGACGTTATCGACTTACACGCAAAAATGTTTGCAAAACATGGTGTTAACGTAATCAGAAATTTTGACGCACTAAACGATGTTAACAATTTGATAGAT
>ONTD01000121.1 GCA_900320675.1 uncultured bacterium | reverse complement strand
ATTTCGGTGCGTTAACACGCACCCTACTTAATAATCGGTCGATGAAAGTGTTCTAATGTAACGAATTGTAAATATAATTTTAAAAATGGCTGAAATCCAGTTATACTCTTTCATAGGATATGGCGGGGCGGTGGCAATTTTTTCGCCATTTTTATTTTTATAAATGTATGTGGTAGATCACTTTTAAACATATAAAAATGAAGATAAAATATACGAACGCGGTGCTGTATTATATCGTTCCGCGTTTTGTTGTGTTTATCAGAGATTATGTTAAAATCGCATAATTTGTACTTGCCAGTATTTAGACAAGATGTCATATATTGTGTTAATGTTGTTTACGACTTCAAGCAGAATAATTCCGTTGTTAATACATTTGTATTCTCCAATCGGATGCAATCCTATTCGTGTTCTTATATTGCAGCCGCATTCGGTTAAAATTTCCTGAAATCTTACGGCTTCTTCAATTCTATTTTCAAGCATTATTCCCATAATTGCAGTCATAAATCTACTCCTTTTGCGAATATAATAAGCTGTAATTTTAATTAATTCATTATGCAAAAGGATAATAAATATTATTTATAAATTTCTTTAAGCACATAAATATCATTTTCACTCGGAACAGAAATATTTTTCTGATGCGGAACATACATTATATCATCGATTTCTATGCCGTGTCCGAGTCCCAAAGCGTGTCCGAATTCGTGCATGATTGCACAGTAGATGCTTAAATCCGTTGTGTCTTTTCCGGAGTATTCATTTGGAAGTCCTATTTCTATTGATATTCTTTTTATTGAATTTCCGATGACACTTAAGTACTTACACATTCCCTCATACACTCTGCCTACTTTTACCCAAATAATGGTTATATCGGCTAAATTCGGTTGAGATGTTTCTTGAAAATTTATATTAATGCCGTTTGCTTTTAAAATATTATTCCAAGTCTGCATGGACTTTTGTACTTGTGAAACCATGAAAGTTTTGTTTGTTATATTTGCACTAATCGGGCTAATGTATACGTTAATTATAGACTTTTCCCATCGGCAAAGTTGTCCGCGTATTTTGGAATTGTTGATATATTGTTCTATGTTCGTCATAAATTTATTATAACATTTAATATAAAAGAAAAGAACCCGCTCTCGGGTTCATTGGAATTAAGAATAGTTGGAAGTATGAAAAAGATTTTTATTTATACTTTATTATTAAAGTAAATATAAAAGCTTAAAGCAATTACCCAAATGGCTAAAATTTTGTGTATTTCTATTTATACAGTGTGTTTAATAGTCAGGTGATAATGTTCTTATAAGCTTGACAATACGTGGTTTTGTCGATAAAATTATATATGCTGTCATATTGGTTAAGGGATTATTGTCAGCATTGTTAGTATTGATTTTATTAAGGAGAATGTTATGGAAAAATATGTTTGCACCGTTTGTAATTACGAATATGATCCGGCTGAAAATGGCGGCGTAAAATTTGAAGATTTACCGGATGATTATGTTTGCCCTCTTTGCGGTGTTGGAAAGGACATGTTCGAAAAAGCATAGTATTTATTTAGCAGGAAGTCTATATTGTTTGTAGACTTCCTTTTTCGCCTTTTTGTATTTACTTTTTATATTTTTAAAGTATAATTGAAAGGCAAGGGGATGGTATAAATGAAATTTCAAGAAATTAAAAATAGGGTGTTCTATTGCGGTTTGAACGACTGCGAAAGAGAAGTTTTTGATGAGTTAATTCCGCTGGAGCACGGGACAAGTTATAATTCTTATTTGATAAAAGGTAGTGAAAAGGTTGCAATTGTTGATACTATGTATCCGCCAAAAACTCAGGAATATATTAAAAATCTTGATGAAAACGGAGTGGATAAGGTAGATTATATTATTGCAAACCATGGCGAGCAAGATCATTCCGGTTCGATTCCTGCTTTATTGGAAAAATTCCCGAATGCTATTGTAATTACTAACTCTAAGGTCAAAGATAATATTATTGAAATGCTTTTAGTGCCGGAAGAAAAAATTCAGGTTGTTGCAAATAATGATGAAATTTCTTTGGGTGATAAAACGTTAAGGTTTATTATTGCTCCGGGTGTTCATTGGCCTGATACGATGTTTACTTACATTGTCGAAGATAATATTATTGCAACATGTGATTTTTTAGGTGCGCATTATACATTTGAAGATGTTTTTGCAAATGACTCAAAAGAGCTTGAACATAGTGCTAAACGTTATTATGCGGAAATTATGATGCCGTTTAAAACTATGTGCAAAAAATACACACAAATGTTGAAAGAAATGAAGCCTGAAATGATATTGCCGAGCCACGGGCCGGTGTACAAAAATCCTGATTTTATTTTGGACTTGTATTCTGATTGGTCTAAAGATGAGGGTAAAAATCTTGCGGTATTACCTTATGTGTCAATGTATGGCAGTACCGAAGAGATGATAGATTATATTATTAAAGGCTTAAATTCAAAAGGTATTGATACTCTAAAATATGATATTGTGCGTGGTGATTTAGGGGATTTAGCTATGGCACTTGTTGATGCAACAACAATTGTTCTGGGTAGTTCAATGGTTTTAGCAGGTCCTCATCCGGCTGCGTTTAATATCGCATACTTAGCAAGTGTTTTAAGACCTAAGGCAAAAATAGCAGCTATGGTTGGTTCGTATGGCTGGGGCGGTAATCTATTTGGCAAAATATCTGAGCTGCTTGCTCCGCTTAAACCGGATCTTATTGAACCGCTACTTGTTAAAGGTAAAATAAAAAAAGAAGATTATGAAAAATTGGATGGAATAGTTGAGCAGATTTACGTAAAACATAAAGCGTTAAATTTGTTGTAGTAGTTTTTATGGGGGAAGATTTTAATGATAACTAAATTATTAATGACACGTGTTGAACCTTGTTTTTGGGGTAATAAACAGCCAAACGGAGAAGTTTCCAGAGTCAAAAAAGATGCTTCTATGCAGGATAAAACAAGTAGTTCTTTAAAATCAGAAGGTGTTGATACCTTTACTTCGTCTAAAGATGAAAATCTAAAAGAAAAAAATAATGATGTAAATGTAAAACATTTATCTTCAAAAAAATAAGTTAAATACATAAATAAGAAAAATAGCTGCTTATGCAGCTATTTTTTTATCTGAACATTTTTTCAAATTTCGGACTCAGGTTGTCTAATATTTCTCTATAGTTTATTGAAACAGGTGTTGGCTTAGAGGTGTTTATTATGTCAATAAATATTTGAGCATTCTGCGGGGATTTGCCGTCAAGAAAATATTTAGAAGTTTGAACATCTCGTCTTGCCGGAACAATTAGCCCGCTTTCGGTTAATTTTTCTATGTTCTTTTTATTAGAAATGAAGTTAATAAATGTGTATGCTTCTTCCTTATGCTTTGATTTGTCAGCTACTGCCCACCCCGAAGCATCCAATGGTACTACGCTGCCGGCATCACCTTTTGGAAAAGATATTATATCCCATTTGAACTTGGCTTCAGCTCTGTATTTTGGTACAAGCCACCTGCCGGTTATATGCATTGCTATTTTTTCTTGTAAAAATAATTGTGCCATTGTTGCACTGGCACTTTCATCTGCCAGTGGTGCTACGTGATATTTTTTTCTGAGGTTTGAATAAAATTCCAAACCTTTTTTTGATTTTTCATTTTCTATTATGATATTTGATAAATCATCCGAAACAATACCGCCGCCTTCACTCATTAAGTATGGCAAAAAGAATAACGGTTCTTCTTCAAAACTTACTCCGAATACACCGTTTTTAGTGAGTATTTGGGCAACTAACAAAAATTCTTCTAAAGTCCAATCCTCTGTCGGATACTCTAATCCGGCTTTATCAAACAAATCTTTATTATAAAATACTACAAGATTGGAAACATCTCTCGGTACGGCATATAGTTTTCCTTTCCACGAGAGCGCCCTTATTGTATTGTCATCATAAGCATCCCACTCCGCCCATTCTCCGATAGGTTCTAATACTCCGGCGTCAGCATATATGGGTAAATATAAATTGTTTATAAATAACACGTCAGGGGGTGTCTTTGAGGCAAAAAGCAAATGTATTTTTTGAAAATAATTCTGCGGAATATGCATAAATTCCACCCTAATTGTCGGGTTTTCTTTCTCAAATTCTTCTATTATAGGTTTAATTATATCTACTTCTGTCTTTGAACCCCAACTCGCAAATTTTATTGCCGTTCTGGTGTCGATAAATGAAGATGCACATATTACCAGTAGCAGTGCTACGCAGCCTATTAATATTTTTTGTAATTTCTGTTTCACTTAAAGCTAGTCTCTCCGGCCAAATTCTATAGTTCTATCAGTATTCCCATGTTGTTTCCTTTAATTTCCACAAGAAATCTTTCAGAACCGACTCTTACCATATATACATTTTTTTCATCTTGTCTTACTTGGAGTTTTGTAGTAACTTCTCCGCTATATTCTTTTAAAACAGTGATGTTGTTATTTACGCTGCCGATTAAGGTTGTTTTTCCTGAGTTATCTGCTACAAGATAAAATCCGCTATTTCTGTCGATGTTATAACCTGATTTTACGGTTTTACCTTTAAGCCAGTTGGTAATGTGTGTTTGGGAATTGCTGTTTTTATATTCAACAGACATTTTACCTAATCTGTCTGCAACTTTGCTTGACAGAGATGCCGGTGCTGTTGCTCTGCTTGAAGAATCCATTGCATCGAAAAATTCATCTATAGATATTGTTGAATACGGACCGTTATTTTTTATTGGGTTGGAAACCGATGATGATTTCATCCCGCTGCCCCATCCGCTTTTAGCAATTAATGCGGCTGAACTCAAATTTGCATCTGCCAATTTTCTTGGGGAAGCATACAATTCTGAATTTTCTAAGTTTACGTGTTTAGATTCAACATTTCTTGATCTTATTATTTCCGAACGGTGTTTTGGCAACGGCAAATTTCGTTTTGTTTCTTCAAGTGCAATTTTATTAGCAAATGATTTTAATTTGTGTGAAGATTTCATTGTATTTGAGATTGAACTTTCTTCATTTTTTACAAGTTCGTTCATGTCATACAAATTGTCGCCGGTTTTTTTAGTAAGATTTTTTTCAATCTGTTTTAACATTATATCTTCATTTAGGTTTGTTCTTTCTATTGAAGGTGAAGATTTTAATGTTCTTTCTAAAGTTGTTGCCACATCTTTATAAGATGTTGAACTAGATGTATTGCTAACTACTGACAATTTCGGATTATCGGTAGGTTTTAAACTTTGATTTTTTACCTTTTTAATTGGCGGAACTTTGTCCGGTGAAGAGTTCATTGCAGGCTTATTGTATGATTTAAGTCTTGAATCGGTTTTTGGTTTAAGTTGAGAATATGAATGTGAACCTATAGATTCCGCATGCCCAATCTTAGTAGCGCCGGATTTTGACGAAGTTTTATCTGTAGAATTAACAAATTCGTATTCCCCATTTCCTATATGTCTTAAAATGCCGTCTTCAGGGTTGATTTCATCAACAGAGTTGATAAATTTCTGATATTTCTCCTGCCAATTAAGTGAGGTGTCATTTACTATTTCGCTATAATCAGTGATAGCGATAGTCGGAGTTTCTTTTAAGTGTTCTTTAAATGAACTCTTAAGGGATGCTGATTTTTCCAGTGATTTTTTAATTCCTTTAAAGAATGCTCCAAGCCCAATAATTGATGCAAGTAAAATAGTCAAGATTGTATACATATTATTTGATGTTCCTTTATTTTGATTTTCAGGTGTATTTGCCTGAACAGATTCTACAGATTTCTGATTTTGTAATTGTTTTTCTTTATCGCTATTTTCTTTTATAATATCTTGTTTTAACTCATTTAAGGTATTGTCTTTTACGTATTTTTCTTCATTATGATTTTCTGCAATTTTATTTTTAATACTATTTGTTTCAGAAGATTTCGCTATATGTTTTTCTGCTTTTGCAGTTTCGCTATTTTTAATTTGTTTTTCGGATTTATTTTCAGAAGAAGCTGCCGGTGCAATTGTTATAATGTTTTTAACTTGCTCAATAACAGATTTTTGTTTAGCCGGAGATTCTGTATGTGAAGGCTGTTTGTGTTCTTCTACAGTAGCTTTCTTTACTTCTTGTTTAGGTGCAGGCTGAGCTGCAACTTTTACCGGTTCTTCTGCCGGTTTTGGAGAAACTGTTGCCGGTTTAACTGCAACTTGTGCTTGTGCTGCTTTGATTGGATCCGTTGTTGTATTATAACCTCTTGATTGAGCAATCAAGTTTTTATAAGCTTTTTGTTCCTCGGTCAAAGGAGCACTCTTTTTTGTAGATGTTGTTATAGCAACCGGTTTGGTTGTTGTAAGAGTTACTTTTGTGTATTTGTTACTGCCGTCTTCAACAGATTTTACGTTTACGTCGGAAACTATATCTTTAATAGATGAAAAATCTACATTTGATGCGTTTGAACCGGATGCGTTTGGCATAAGTATTACATACTTATTATCACTTTTCTTTGTAACCGCAACATTTTCATCATACGGATTATTTGTAAATATCGTTACATTAAGTGTCGATGCAGAAGTATTACTTCTTTTGATATCCACTTTATTTATATCGTTGGCATTTGCCGAAAGAGCAAATGCGGTTAACCCAAGGAGCAAACATATTGCAATATTTCGTGATTTTTTATCCATTTTAATATTTTCCCACTTTATTATATATTATATATAATAACCCGACACAAAAAAAATTGCCACTTTATTAAAATTTTGATACTTTTATGTTAAGATATGTGTATGAAAAGTGGTTTTACGGCAATAATAGGTCGCCCAAATGTTGGCAAATCTACGCTCCTTAACTGCATTTTGGGGCAAAAAATTGTTATTACGACGGATAAGGCGCAGACAACAAGAAAAAGGATAAAAGGTATTTACACAACCGAGCAGGGGCAAATTGTTTTTATTGATACTCCGGGGGTGCATAAACCTTTAAACAAATTGGGAGAATTTTTGTTGGATGAAGCAAAGATTGCGGTACCTGATGCGGATTTAATATTGTTTCTTGTTGACGGCTCTGAGCCTGCCGGAAAAGGTGATAAGTGGATTGCTCAAAATATTTTGCAAACTGATATTCCTGTTATTATTGTTATGAATAAAGTTGATAAAATTAAAAAAATGGGTAAGATTGAGCAAAATCTTTTATCATACAAAACTCTATTTGAGAAAAATTATCCTGTGGTAAAGATTTCCGCAAAAACAGGAAGAAACATTGATACCTTAATGAAAAATATATATAAAGAGCTTCCTGAAGGTGATTATTTGTATCCGGAAGATGTTGTAACAGAAGAGACTATGAGGGATGTTACAGAAGAGATTGTGCGTGAGAAAATTCTCTTGAATACGAGTGATGAAATTCCTCATTCTGTTGCGGTAAAGGTTGAAAACTATTTTGAAACTGATGAGATTGATAAGATATATGCAACAATTTTTTGTGAACAAAAAAGCCAAAAGGGTATTTTAATCGGTAAAGGCGGTTCCCTGTTGAAAAAAATCGGTACTGAGGCAAGGCTTGAGCTGGAAAAAATCACCGAAAAAAAAGTTTTTCTTTCGCTTGAGGTTAAAGTCGAAAAGGATTGGCGTAAAAAACAAAATTCACTTAATAATTTTGGGTATAAAAGTGAAAAACTTTAATTTGCGGTTATACTGTGTTCTCCAAACAAGAATACTTGCAAAACATTTTCTTTTTGCTTAATCGGTTTATAAAAATCTTTTACAAGTACGTTTTGTGTTTGTATGCAGTTAAACCCTTTGTAATGCAGGTATTCTTCAAATTTTTCAGAAGTAATGGTGTATTTTTTTTGTTTGATAAATACATAAAAATTCGATTTCTTTTGAGAGATTTCTTTAATTGCAAATGCTAAAATATCATCATAAGATAACTCATATCCGTCTGATGTCGTTAAATCAAGGATAAAATTTAAGTTGTCGCTTGTTGTTATGGACAGATATGCAATAATTCTTTTATGAGCTGCTTCTTCCAGCACGTAGCGATTTTTATAAAAGTTGGTTATACCTTCAAAAAACGGCTCTTTAAATTCTGTCTTTATTCTTATAAGTGCCGGTTTGTATAGGCTTGTTAATTCCGCATTGTATAAATCGCTGACTTTTTTTGCATCTGAATTTTGGCATGCTCTAAAGTGTGCAGGGTTGTAGTCTTTATAATTAAAGTTCTCTATTTTCCATAAGTTTTCGCAGGAACAATGTCTAAATCCGCATTCGTTCAAAAATAATTGGAAAAGTTCTTCGTGTGATTGGTCGATGACTACAGAAAATGATGTCGCTCCCATTGCTCCGTAACGAGCAATAACAAATTCGACAAGTTGTTTCCCGACATCATACAGATTATTTTGAAAAATTAGTCTTGTAATAGTTATTTTGTAAGGGTTACCCATTGTCGGGACTATTGTAATAAGCCCTAAAATTTCGTTGCGCTCAAGCAGGATAAATGACTCCGGTAAAAATTTGTATTTTAACGGAAAATGTGAGTGCAAAAAACGTACTGCTTCATTTCTTAATTCTTTTGTGAATCTGTTGCTATCGTCATTATCAAGATATTCGGTCATCTTCCGAATTTTCGGTATATCAAAACAGTTTAGTCGCTTAATCCTCGTCATACTATAATTATATATTTTTTTTGTAAAGTTCGCAATATATAAAAATCTCAATATCTGTTTTTGTGTATGTTTATGCTAAAATTGTTCGGGAGAGATTCCGATATGAAAATAGCTGTTACAGAAAATAATAAAATAGTTTTAAGAAGTACCCCTGACATAAAATTAGATGGCCGTACCGGTGCGATTGTAAAGGTATTGGGTTGTGGTTTGTGCGGTTCTGATATTGTTAAATTCCGAGAAAAAATTGTGCCCGACGGAACTGTTCTTGGACATGAAATTGTTGCACAAATTGTTGATATAAATTCTGATACAAGTTTTAAGTGCGGAGATAAAATTATTACGTCACATCATATTCCTTGCGGCGAATGCCGGTATTGTCTTAATGGCAACGTTTCAATGTGTGAACATTTTAAAAAGACAAATATTCGTCCCGGCGGGTTTAGTGAATATGTTTATGTATCTGAAGAACATTTGGAGAATGTCGCTTATTTAATCCCTGAAAATTTAACCGAAATAGAGGCTTCATTTTATGAGCCGCTTGGGTGTTGCGTTAGAGCGGTAAAAAGGGCAAATCTTAAAGAAGGTTCAACTGTTCTGGTTGTAGGGTTAGGCTCTATAGGAATTTTAATGGCTCAAGCTTTGCGGGCTTTCAAGATGAAAGTTATCGGATGTGATTTGATTGATGAAAGAGTCGATTTGTTGAAAAGTTTCGGCATTGATGCTGTTAACGGAAAAAGTTTGCCGGATAATTTGGAGTCGGATGCAGTGTTTATGACATCAGGTGCGGACAAGGCGCTTGATACTGCTTTAAAGGCCGTAAGAAACGGCGGAACAATACTTGTATTTTCAAGTACTCCTTTAAATTCAGGCTATCCTAATAACGAAATTTATTATAGAGAATTAACTGTTTTAGGAAGTTATTCTCCTTCTCCTGCTGATTTGAAAGATTCGTTGGAACTTTTATCTTCAGGAAGAGTTAATGTTAAAGGTATTTCTACCAAGTATGATTTAGAAGACATTCAAAAAGCATTTGATGATACAGTTTCTAATAAAATAATGAAGGCATATATAGAAATTAATAATTGAAGGGAAATAATATGCGTGCAATACAGTATTACGGACCGAAAGACATAAAACTTGAAAATGTAATGGTAAAACCGCCTGAGGACGGAGAAGTTGTTGTGAAAGTTATGTCGGCACTTACGTGTGGAACTGATGTTAAGACTTTTCGCCGCGGTCATCCTGTGCTTATAAAAAGTGTTCCGTCAGGATTTGGGCATGAATTTGCCGGAATTGTAGATAGAGTCGGCAAAGGAGTTACAAATGTCAAGGTTGGTGATAGAGTCGTTGCTGCAAATTCTGCGCCATGCGGCAAATGTTTTTTCTGTAGGAAAGAGGAATTTAACCTTTGCGAAAACTTAGATTTATTGAATGGTGCATACGCTGAATATATTACAGTTCCTGCCAGAATTGTTGAAAAAAATATGCTGATTATACCGAATTCTTTGAGTTTTGATAAGGCGGCATTTTGTGAGCCGTTGGCAAATGTTGTTCATGGGGTTGAAAGAACCGATATTAAAGAAGGTGATACTGTCGGTATTATCGGAATAGGACCTATAGGCTTGATGTTTGCAAGGCTGGCAAAGCTTAAAGGTGCAAAAGTTATTGCGGCGGGCAGAAATCCTTTAAAATTAAAAATGGCTGAAGAATTTGCACATGCTGATGAAGTGGTAGATTTAACGAAATATCCTAATCCTGAAAAAATATTTAAAAGTTTCACCGAAGAAGGAAGAGGGCTTGATGTTGCGGTTGAGTGTGTCGGACTTCCGGAGATTTGGGAAAGAATATTTTCTTGTGT
>ONTD01000123.1 GCA_900320675.1 uncultured bacterium | reverse complement strand
GCATCAGCATCTGCGTCTGTATCCATATCAGCATCGGTATCGACATCAGCATCAGCGTCAGTATCTGTATCTGCATCTGTATCAGCGTCAGCATCACCATCAGCGTCATTATCTATATCTGTATCATTGTCAGAATCGATATCTGCCTGAGGCTCATCCGTTGGAGTATCCGTTGGAGTATCTGTCGGAGTATCTGTCGGAGTATCCGTTGGAGTATCCGTTGGAATATCCGTTGGAGTATCTGTCGGAGTATCTGTCGGAATATCCGTTGGTTCTGTAGATGGGATAACTAAGTTATCATCATCATTCTCTGTACCATATTGAGACGGATTACCTGCACCGTCATATTTAGGATCATCCTGTTGTGAGCTGCCACCATAGTAGTAATTTCTTCTTGTAGGATCGTCCGGACTAACGTGTCCAGGTCTTACTGCAGTTGATCTTACTGAAATCGGCGTACCCGGATCAGTTTCATTAGTAATTCTCTGAGTTGCAGGGTTTTCCTTATAGTATGTCAATCCGTCATTACCACGGTGCATATCCATAATGAATTCATAACCATCTGCATAAGAGTGGTCTGCAATCAAATTCAAGTCTTGTTCATGAGCAGGACGTCCATATCCCTGTCCGTGCAACGTACCGTCTTTAACTACGATAGTTGAGTGAGTAGGAGTATTTTCATCTGCGTGTTGTCCGTTAGGTAACAAGTCTAATGCAGTTAATGTTGCCTTAGTCGGACGATGTATTGTATTATACGGTCCGTAGTAATCACCTGTTGTTTCATATGTTGGAGTTTCACCCAAATGATCAACAACCAAATACTTACCGTTTGCTCTTAAATCTACAGTATTTGCAGCATATACTTCATCGACGTATGCATTGCCTGAGAATTTGGCATCTACAGCACCATTTCTTGCAATTAAGTTACATACATTTGCATCCATCATTGTATTGCCGTCATCAATACCTTCAACTTTTATTGAGCCTACGTTTGATAACATATCTATACCAAAATTAGCATTTGGAGTATATTCTGTAATCTTGTGAGACAACGGTGTATCATTATAAACAGGATCGGTTTCACCGTTCTGTAATACGTGTCTGTGCGGCTCATTGTAAGCATCATTGAACTTACCTTGAGTTTGAATAAACGTTAACGGTTTAGAATTGTTATTACCGATATTGCCATTAGCAATAATTGATATACCAGCACCTTGTACGTGAGCTACGCCAGGATTATCCACGGTATTTAGAACACCATATGCGTGTCCGTAATCACCTCTGCCATCACCGGTTGCACCTTCAGTAAATGAATCCGCAAGTAAGATTGCTCTGCCTTCAGCGCTTATCTGGTTAACGTGCATATCTTTATTCAAACTTGCCATATTAACAACATCATAAGTTCTTCTGCCGCTATTTGTACTTGAGGCATTAATATTGCCATCGATACTTGTGTTAATAGATTTTGTAAGGTCTCTGTCATCATATCCGACACCTGTACAAACACCGTTTGCACAAGGTCCGACTTCTTCACCGATAGAACCCCTTGTAACTCTAATACCTAAATCGCCTTTATTTGTAGTTACGATATGAGTTTTCTTAACACCATTATTCAAGAAATCACCGTCTGTAACTTCAACGATAACTTTACCGTTAGATTTAATGTTTTCATCAGTAGAAGCATCACCTATAGTTACATTGGAATTTTTACTTTGAACTAATATTTCAGGAGTACCGTCACCAACAACATGACCTCTGATATCAATACCACCGGCAGCTTCATTCAAAATAGTCAATTTATTACCTGTTTGTTCAACTCTACCACTTGTAGTAATCTTAATACCATCTGTACCGGAAGAAGTATTAGTTATAACTGTTTGACCCTGATTCTTAATCAAACCTGAAACATTAATACCTTTTTGACCGTTATTAATCATTTCTAACAAACCGCTGCTGTTAATAACGTCTCCGGCTACATTTATACCTTCATCAGCGTTAGTATATGAACTTGTACCGTTACCGAAGTTAACAATTTCAGCACCGGAAGCAACATTAATACCGTTCAACGTATTAACATTTATATTTGTATTATTGCTTGTCTTAACTAAACTGTTAAATAAGCTTTCTGCAGCAGCTTCACCTGTTAAATACTGATTATTACCGCCGCCTGCAACAATTGCGCCTTCATTATTCAAGCTGCCAACATTTAAATTAATATTACGAGCAGCCATAATTTTACCGCCGTTAGCAACTTCAAATGATGCACTCGGATCAATAGCACCGTTGAATTCGTTACCTGACCAAGTCATGGTAGAACCATCATTACCATAGTATCCATATTTATAAGCTTCTCTGTGATATGTACCATCCGGTTTTGTGCCGTCAAATGTAACAAGAGTAGCTTCATCGCGAGGAGTAAACATTTCCGCTTCTGTGATATTTGCAGCAAAAGCATCATATGCACTTTGAGTAGGAGTAACAGCAGAGAAAGAACCTACGTTCAAGACACCGCTTGAACCGACAACAACACCACCCGGTGCAACAAATACCAAATGACTGTCAGGTTTGAAAGAACCTGCTTCAGTACCTGTACCTGTAGCTCCGTTCGGTAACGCGTTTAATGCGTTTACAATACCATTGATATCAACCTTACCGCTATTGACTGCAGCAATGAAAGTATCAATGTCATGCGTATCAACTCTTTCAGAAATGTTGCCTTGACCGTCATCGCTTAGAGATCTGTTATACATTTTGAAAATGAAGTTGGCAATTTCGCCTCGTTCCAATTTGAATTGTCCGAACTTACGGAAACCGGTTTTTGCAGCCTGGTTAACCATGTCCGGTGTAATGTTAAATACTCCGTTATCAGATTTTAACGGAACACCGCTTGTGTTAGTGATTGTAGCCGCTAAGGCTTGATAAGCAGCTGACTGCTGCATAACCATTAATAAACTTAAAACTGACGCCACTACACGTCTTTTGTCTGTTGTTCTTTTGTTCTTCATTACTTTAATCCTCTTATTCTACTTTTATTCCATATACTTATATAAACGGCACATTTTTCTAAAACTTTACAGTTTTTGGATAGATATTTACAAAAATTTACATTATTTGTATGAGATGCTATTCATATTATATGTATATTAAGAATAAAAAAGTGCGTATATATTTTATTCCACGTTTTTATAATTTTTAAACATTTTTTTGGATATTATTAAGAAATATTAAGGATATATTTTACATATACCGGTCAGAATATTGCCTAATCAAGAGTTTTAGGGTATTATTAAAATAATGCGAGAGAGGAGAAAATGCGGTCATGCTGAGGAAGATTTTCTGCATTTTGTTATTAATGTGTTTTATATTTTGCGGTTGCGGAACAAAAAAGCATGCCAATGATTTTAAGACAATAAAAAAACGGGGACGAATAATAGTCGGAGTACGCAGCGACACAAGACCTTTCGGATACAGAGATATAAACGGGAATTTGCAGGGTTTTGATATTGATTTAGCACGGTCAATTGCAAAACACATATTTGCGGACTCCGGAGCAGTAGAATTTGTACCTGTTACAGCAGAAAACAGAATGAGCATGCTCACGTCCGAAAAAGTTGATATTGTAATCGCTACAATGTCAATTACAGATCAGAGGCGAATGATTGTTGATTTTTCTCAGCCATATTACGTAGCCGGACAAGCAATACTTGTAAGAAACAACCAAAATATTGCATCTATCAGACAATTAAACGGAAGAAAGGTAATTATAGTATATGGTTCGACCGGAGAAATGAGCGTAAGAATAAATGCACCGGAAGCAATTATAAGAGGGTATAAAGATTATGGGCTGGCATACAAAGCTTTAAAACGAGGGGATGCTGATGCAATGATTGCGGATGACACAATACTTTATAATCTTGCACTTGATGATCCTACGGTAAAAATTCTTAAAAAGAGATTTTCAAAAGAGCCATACGCCGTTGCCTTCAGAAAAGGCGCTGCCTCAAAGCAGTTAAAAAACGCAATTAATTTTCAAATAGATTTTTTGGAACACAGCGGAGAACTTTATAAAATGAAGAAAAAGTGGGGGATTTGGAAATAATGTACGAAAAATTCAGATTTTTGACATCGGGAGAAAGTCATGGCAAATGTCTCACTGCAATAATAGATGGGTTGCCGTCAGGGCTTGAGATTGATACAAACTATATTAACTCAGAATTACAGCGCCGCCAGCAGGGATACGGCAGAGGCGGAAGAATGCAGATTGAGTTCGATACGGCAGAGATTTCATCAGGTGTAAGATTTGGCAAGACAATAGGCTCTCCGGTAACACTTGTAATATATAATAAGGATTACGAAAATTGGAATAAAATAATGAGTACCAAGCCTGAAGATATGACGGAAGAAAAATCTTTTACCGCATACAGACCGGGGCATGCCGATTATGCAGGCAGTATTAAATACAATCATAAAGATTTGAGAAATGTTTTGGAGCGTTCCAGTGCCAGAAAAACCGCCATAGAAGTTGCGGTAGGAGCAGTAGCAAAATTATTATTAAAAAAGTACAATATTGAATGCAGTTCAAAAATATTACAAATCGGAAACGGCAAAAACGAAATCGAATTTCATCAGGAAATAGATAAAGCAAAAGAAGCCGGAGATACACTGGGCGGGAAATTTGAAGTTACTTTTAAAAATTTACCTGTCGGGCTTGGCTCCTATGTACATTGGGACAGATGCTTGGACGGAAGAATTGCACAAGCCGTAATGAGTATTCCGGCAATAAAATCAGTATCCATAGGAGACGGAGAGCATGCCGCTGAAATTACCGGGAAAAACTTTCATGATGAAATATTTATTGAGAACGGAAAAGTAGTAAGAAAGACCAACCATGCCGGCGGGATAGAAGGCGGCATGACAAACGGAGAAGATTTAACGGTACGGGCAATTATGAAACCAATACCAACACTCAAAACTCCGCTTAACACAGTTGATTCTTGCACTATGGAAGAAACGGAAGCCCATTTTGAACGCTCGGATACTTGTGCAGTTGAGGCATGTTCTGTCGTTGCGGAAAGCAGAATTGCCTGTGTACTTGCAAATGAAATTCTTATGAAATTTCCCACAGACTATTTTGAATAAGGATAATAAATGGAAGTTACGATAATCGGAGCCGGTCTTGCCGGCTCAGAAGCAGCTCTGCAGGTTGCAAAAAGAAATATAAAAGTTAATTTATACGAAATGCGCCCTAAAAAATCTACGGGTGCACACAAAACAGATAAATTTGCAGAATTTGTCTGCTCCAACAGTTTAGGGGCAGCTGATTGTACAAACGCATCCGGTTTACTAAAAAAAGAAATGCTACAACTTGGAGGCGAACTCATAAAGATAGCTTATGAACATTCGGTTCCTGCGGGTGGAGCTCTTGCAATCGATAGAGAAACTTTTTCTAAAATTGTAACCGACAGAATTACTAACAACCAATATATAAATGTTATAAGAGATGAATTAACCGAAATCCCTGACGGAATAGTAATTATTGCATCAGGACCTTTAACCAGTGATCCGCTTGCGAATTCAATAAAAGAATTTACAAAAAGCGAACATCTCCATTTTTTTGACGCAATAGCACCCATCGTGGAAATCGGAAGCATAAATTTTGATAAAGCATTTTATGCAAGCCGATATGATAAAGGCGAAGCTTCATATATAAATTGCCCGATGAATAAAGAGGAATATGAAAAATTTTATAATATATTAATTAATGCACCTAAAATAGAACTTAAAAATTTTGAAAAAGGAGCTAAATTTTTTGAGAGCTGTCTTCCAATAGAAGTTTTAGCTTCACGAGGGGAAGATACCCTGCGATTTGGTCCGATGAAACCTGTAGGTCTTATTGATAAACGAACCGGCGAGAAGAATTATGCCGTTGTCCAGTTAAGGCAAGACAATTCAGCAAAAACATTATACAATCTTGTCGGTTTTCAGACAAATTTAAAATGGAGTGCGCAGAAAGAATTACTCCAATCGATTCCGGGGTTAGAAAATGTAAACATTGTAAGATATGGCGTTATGCACAGAAACACCTTTATCAATTCACCTAAGATACTTAATCCGACATTGGAAACAAGGGAAAGAAAAGGGTTATTTTTTGCCGGACAACTTACCGGAACGGAAGGCTACACCGAATCAATTGCCTCAGGACTTCTTGCAGGGATTAATGCGGCAAGAGCAGTCAACTCGAAAGAATTACTTGAGCTTCCTCAAGAAACAATGCTTGGTGCCTTAACACACTATATTACCAATCCGGAACACGAAAAATTTCAGCCTATAAATTCTAACTGGGGTATAGTACCTCAGATAGAACTTCCCAAAAAAGAGAGAAAAAACAAAAAATTAAAAGCTGAATTAATCTCAAATAGGTCAATGAACTGCTTAAATAAAATTCTCCAATCTTCAAATTTTTCATAACTTTTGTAACAATTCGGTAAAAATTTATTTTATACTGACAAATTTTTATTTTCCCGTATTTTAATACCGCAGGAGAATGAATCATGAATATACAACCAATTGGTCTAAACACAGTCAGTTCACGAATATTTAATAACAATAATAAACAAAAGCAACCGGAAAACACAGAAAAAGCAGGAGAATATAATTCTTTTATCTCAGTCAATTCCGGAAATTATATTATACCGTTTTTGGGATTAGATAAAAAAATTAATCTGCCCAAAGAACTTAAACAAAGCTCTATATTTGAATGTCAGCCGGTAGATGATAACGAAAACAATTCGGATGCGGAACAGTTATCTGCAGTGTTATCAACCGCACTTAAATATATTACGCCAAAAAATCCTGTAGTACTTGGCTGCTCCGACAGGTATGAAAGTCAAAAGTTTATCATAAAAACCTTCTCCGACGACGAACTATTTGAAGACCAACAAGAAATAGAAAATGTAATTTTCGTTGAAGACGACAGAATAGAAGATAAACCGGTTATGTTTGTTACAGACGACAAAGAATTGTATGTTATCGGGGACGTTATAATTCAAAACAAAGAAGATAACAACAAACTTTTCTCCAATTCCGAAATAAAAATGCCAATCCTACCGGATAGTCAGAATATAAAATTTCAATATACTGATTTAAACGCTATATCCCTTGGTGAAATTCCGGATAAAAGAGATCTCCAGTTTATTAAAAAATTTAAAATCGAAGATGTATTGGGCAAAGAATTTCCTACAACAGGGGATCTTCAGCCGGAAGTTTTCACCGCAACAGTACCGAAAGATGCAGAATACAAAGGAAATAACTACCCTATGTTTTCCGATATTGGCGGAAACAAAGAAGCAATTCAAAAAGTTATAGAAAATATTTATGCCCCTATGGTATTTCCTGAGATATTGGGACATATAATGACCAAAGGAACTATTCTTGAAGGACCTCCGGGAACAGGAAAATCTATGTTAGGGATTGCCTTGTGCAACGAGTTATCCAAAAAATTAGGGGAACAAGTTCATCTACAATCCATAAGCGGAGCGGAAATGCAAATTTCAGCAGTAGGGGGAAGCGAGGCAAAGTGGCGTGCTTTGTTTGAAGAAGCATCTTCAAATCAGCCAGCCCTGATTTTGATTGACGAAATTGATGCCTGCACACCTAAAAGAGACGGCAGCAGCAACGCAAGATATGATAACTCCGTAGTTAACCAAATATTAAGTCTTATGAGTAACCTTGAGAAAAGTGATGATAAAGTCCATGTTATAGGAATGACGAACAGGCTTGATGCAATTGATCCGGCAATGCTAAGAAACGGAAGATTTGGTAATATTATTACTGTAGCCGCTCCTAACTTTGATGAAGCAAAAGATATTTATAATATCATTTCAAAGAAGTATCAAGTAGATGATAAAGTCGATGTGGACAAATTTATAAAACACATAGTACAGATAAAAGGAACAGGTTCTACAATTGCCGGCACATTAGAAAATGCAAAAAAATATTCCCTCAGGAGAAATGATGTCTATAAAAGATTACTTGAGGATAAGATAAATAAAGAAGAAATAGAATCCATAAAAATCACTTCTGAGGACATAAAAAAAGCCCTGAATGACGAAGAAGAAAAAAACAAAAAGGCAAAAATTTCATCCGACAGAGTTGTGATAAAAGGGTTCCGCAGTTAACATACGGCATGCTTTTACATTGACATCCCTCTTTCAGCAAGTACAATTTTATTGTATACATAACAACTTGAAGGGAGTTAATATAAACATGTTGGATCGTATTCAAATTACAAAAGAAGTAGAAGAAATGTGCTGCGTAAAACGCGGTGTAAAAGGGGAACCGGCTCCTATACCTCAAGAAGGACAATGGACAAAATGTAAAGAAATAAAAGACATTTCCGGATTAACCCACGGCTGCGGGTGCTGCGCACCTCAACAGGGTACTTGTAAATTAACATTAAACGTTAAAAACGGTATCATACAAGAAGCTTTAGTAGAAACAATCGGCTGCTCAGGAATGACTCACTCAGCGGCTATGGCAGGCGAAATCCTTCCTGGGAAAACTCTTTTGGAAGCGTTAAACACTGACCTTGTTTGTGATGCTATCAACGTTGCAATGAGAGAATTATTCTTGCAAATCGTATATGGAAGAACTCAATCAGCATTCTCTGAAAACGGATTGCCGGTTGGTGCAGGACTTGAAGATTTAGGTAAAGGCTTGTGTTCTATGTGCGGTACTATTCACTCAACAAAACAAAAAGGTGTCAGATATCTTCAATTAACCGAAGGTTATATTCTTGAACTCGGACTTGATAAAAATAACGAAGTTATCGGATATAAATTTGTTAATTTGGGCAAAGTAATGGATGCTATCAAAAAAGGTGAAGATGCCGGTGAAGCATTCAAGAAAAATATCGGAACATACGGCAGATATGCTGATGCTGTTAAGTACATTGATCCGAGAAAAGAATAATTTTAAGAAGATAAGATAATAAAAGAAGGAAAATAAATTATGGCAAAATTTGAAGGACAAGACAGACGTGAAGCAACGTTAAAGAAAGTTTTACCGGAATACGGTCTAAAAAGTCTTGACGAAGCACGTGAATTATGCTTATCAAAAGGCATTGATGTTGATGCCATTGTAAAAGGAATTCAACCTATCGCATTTGATAATGCATCTTGGGCATACACATTAGGTTGTGCAATTGCAATCAAAAAAGGTATCAAAAACGCAGCAGATGCAGCAGAAGCTATCGGCTTAGGTTTACAAGCATTTGCCGTTCCGGGTTCTGTAGGTGATACAAGAAAAGTAGGTTTAGGACACGGAAACTTAGGCGCAATGCTATTAAGAGAAGAAACTAAATGTTTCTGCTTCCTTGCAGGACACGAATCTTTTGCAGCAGCAGAAGGTGCCATCGGTATTGCAAGAAACGCTGATAAAGTTAGAAAAGAACCTTTGAGAGTTATTTTGAACGGTTTAGGTAAAGATGCAGCTTATGTAATTTCAAGAATAAACGGATTTACATATGTTGAAACAGAATATAACTACAAAACCGGTGAGTTAAAAGTTGTTAAAGAAACTCCGTTCTCTGACGGCGAAAGAGCAAAAGTTAAATGCTACGGTGCCGATGATGTATCAGAAGGCGTTGCAATCATGATTAAAGAAGGCGTTGATGTTTCTATCACAGGTAACTCAACTAACCCAACCCGTTTCCAACACCCTGTAGCAGGTACTTACAAAAAATGGGCTATCGAAAACGGCAGAAAATATTTCTCAGTAGCATCAGGCGGCGGAACAGGAAGAACTCTTCACCCTGATAACGTTGCAGCAGGTCCTGCTTCTTACGGTATGACTGATACTATGGGAAGAATGCACGGTGATGCTCAGTTTGCAGGTTCATCTTCCGTACCTGCTCACGTT
>ONTD01000126.1 GCA_900320675.1 uncultured bacterium | reverse complement strand
ATTAAGATGGCGCTTGATGAAATTAAGAGCGCAATCGGTATGAGTACCGATAAAACTGATAATTCCGAAAAAACTCAAATACAAAAATATATTGAAGAACTTAGCGGACTTCCAAGATCAGAAGTATACAGAAGAATCGTTTCTGATATAAGAACATACCCTACTCATATTCAGCAGCTGCTTCTTGAAGCTATCGTCAAGACAAAAGGCGAACTTTTCACAATGATGATTAACAAATATGGTATTGATATGCTTACTATGTTTGGGAATATGAGCAGCATTATGAAGAGTGAAATTTTGAAAGAGATGTTGAAAACTCCGTCAATGCAGGCTGATGCAATGGCTTATATCGATAAAAACCCGACATCAAACTACAGCAGCGGGGTTAAGGATTTGTATAATGAAATAATTGCTGACAGGCAAGGCGCATCTTCCGTTGAAGAACTTGAACGTAAAGCTGATAAAGAAATTGAAGAAAAAGAAAATAACTATGCCACATTATCGTTCGGCGCTCAAAGCGGCTCTAACAGAACAAATTTAACTTCTATAACAGATGTTGCGGATAAATACGGATTTTATACCAGAAAAGATATCCTCGGCAGAGTCGGTTTGATTTCTTAGTTAATGATAACATCTGATTTTCTAAATACTGTGCATTGACAATTAATCCCGACATGGCTATAATTGCATTATGGCTAAAATTATCAATGTTATTAAGGGAACGAAAGATATATTACCTCAAGATGTCGGTGAATGGCACAGATTAGAACAAACAGCATTGGATGTTTTTTCTAAGTACGGTTATCGTGAAATAAGAACACCAATATTCGAGGCAACCGAACTTTTTGCTCGAGGTGTCGGTGATACCACTGATATAGTTAACAAAGAGATGTATACCTTCGAAAAAAGCGACCGCTCACTGACTTTACGTCCTGAAAATACTGCAGGTGTTGTTCGCTCGTTCATAGAAAATGGGATGTCCAGACTTTCCGCACCGGTAAAATTGTGGTACAAAGGTCCGATGTTCAGATATGAACGCCCGCAAGCAGGACGCCAACGCCAATTTCATCAAGTTGGTGTAGAAATGTTCGGGATTAAAGAACCCGCTGCTGATGCCGAAGTTATATTGCTTGCAATAAATTACTTGAAAGCACTCGGGCTGAACGATTTGGAAGTTGAGTTAAATTCTCTTGGCTGCCCGAATTGCAGAGAAAAATATAAAGCCAAAATAAAAGAAGTTTTAAAACCTGAATTTAACAATTTGTGCGAAGATTGCCAAACAAGATATGACAAAAATCCGCTCAGATTACTTGATTGCAAGGTCGAATCTTGCCAGAAGATTTTTGAAAAACCGGAAATTAAAAACGTTATATTCTCAGATTTTTTGTGCGAAGAATGCGCAGAACATTACTCAAAATTAAAATCATACTTAGATAAAACCAACGTCAAATATGTTGAAAACAAGCTTTTGGTAAGAGGTTTGGATTATTACAACAGAACAGTTTTTGAGATTAAATCAAATGATTTGGGTTCTCAAAATGCAGTCTGTGGCGGCGGAAGATACGACAGTTTGGTTAGAAACCTTGGCGGAGAGGATACTCCCGCAATTGGATGGGCAATGGGAATGGAAAGATTAAACGCACTTTTGCCTGAGGTTAAACCTGAAAAATTAGATGGCTTTATTGTTTCTAATTCGCCGGTTGAAGCTTTTGCACTTGCTCAAGAATTACGTGAAAAAGGGAAATCAGTTGAGATGGATCTTTCTAACAAAAAATTCACAAAACAACTTGAAAAAGCATCTAAAGTCGCAAAATTTGCACTTATTCTGGGCGATGATGAAATTAGTGAAAACACAGTCTCAGTCAAAAACTTGGAGACTTCTGAGCAAAACAAATATTCTCGTAGTGAAGTAGCAATGTTTATATAATTATAAGGGGTTAAATATGACTACAAAGGTCCATGAGGTTATAAAACTGCTTAGCGGCTCATTTAGGAGACGTTTCAACGATTACGAAGGAATGTATTTGTTCGGAGCGTTTCTCGACGGAAAAGAACATGACGAAGAAGATATCGAACTTATAGCCCTTTTTAAATCAACAGATAAAAACAAAAGAGAAAGTATTTGGCCTATTATCGGCAAAATAGAAACCGAACTCGGAGTATCTCTGGATGTTTATCCTTATACGGAAGATGAATTTAAAAATGACGAAGTTTTATATGACGAAGTGATGGCGGAAGGAGTATTTTTTAATCCGCTTGGTATTGAAAAAAAGAAGTAATATTTTATAATTAAGTTGAAAGGAAATTAAAAATGGACAAAATTACTATTCGTTCAGACAGAAAAGATGATTACAAATTTATGTACAAAGGAGAAGATGTAGTTCTTGGTGCGGGCAAAATTATAAGCATTGCTGACGGACTTGAACACGTAGTTCTGCCAACTTGCGCAATGAAAATTATGAACAACTTAATAGTTATCAAAGAAGACGTAAAAAAATAATAATATTCTACATACATATAGTCATCCTGAACACAACAGTTCCGGATGACTTTTCTTGGGAGATACTTTAATGTTCTATTTTAAAACTATTTCCGACAAAAAGGTTTTGGTGTCGGATATTATACATACAGAACACTTTTTTACCACAAGAGAAAGCATTATAAAAACAAAAGAATCGGAATATATCCAAAAAGTTCAAGCAAATAAAGAAGATATCTGCAAATACCTCGGAATAAAACTTGAAAATCTTATTTCGCCTTCTCAAACCCATACTTCATACATTAAAATTGCAAGCCCTGATAAAAAAAATTATCCTGATACCGACGGACTAATTTTGAACACAAAAAATATTGCAATATTTTTAAATTTTGCAGACTGCACCCCACTGATATTTTACGATGAAGTAAAAAATATAGGAGCAGTTTCCCATGCCGGCTGGAGAGGAACCGCAGGAAACATCGCAACTAAAACTGTTAGTATGCTTATTGAAAATTTTAATTCGTCTCCAAAAAATATTTCCGTTGCTATCGGACCGGCAATTTCAAAATGCTGCTACGACGTTCACGAAGACGTATTCGATAAATTAAAATCCACAGTATCGGATTTTTCAGGACTATACGAAGAGAGAGAGAACAAATTGTTTGTAGATTTAAAATCAATAAATGCCCGCCAAATAGAAGAATGCGGGGTAACTAAAATTGATATTGCCCCATTTTGTACCTGCTGTAACAACGACTTATTTTTTTCGTACAGAAAAGAGAACAAAACAACGAACAGACATAGTGCCGTTTTAAAATTAAAATAATTATTAATGCTTTCTGTTTAAAAAAACTCATTTTTGTTCTATCATAGACTTATGATTAACATGAAAGAGGGAGAATAAAAATGGCACAGAACAGAATAGGAATTGACGTAGGCGGAACGAATGTAAAACTTGCATTGGTAAGTCCGGAAGGTAAAATAATTTATTCAAATTCTATTCCGACACATGCCGAAATGGGTTACGAATATACAGTTAATAATATAAAAGAAGCCATCAGAGATTTGCTTAAAGAAACAGACTCAAAACCTGAAAATATACAAGGTATAGGGTTTGGATTTCCCGGACAGGTAGATTATAAATCCGGTATTGTAAGATTAGCCCCAAATATTCCCGGGTGGGTGGATGTTCCGATTGCAAAAATGATTGAAGAAGAATTTCACATTCCGACTCGTGTTGATAATGATGTAAGATGTGCAGCTTTAGGAGAATTAAATTTTGGTGCAGGTAAAGGATGCGAAAATTTAATTTGCATTACAGTAGGTACAGGCATAGGTTCCGGACTAATAGTAAACGGCAAATTAGTAAGAGGAGCATCAAATGCAGCCGGAGAAATCGGACATATAAAACTTCAAATGAACGGCGGTCCGATTTGCGGATGCGGAGATACCGGTTGCATGGAAGCTTTTGCATCAGGTCCTTCAATTGTTGCAATGGCTGAAAATTACATACTAGGTGGGAAATCTACTAAATTCCGTGAACTTGCAAACCCAGATATCACTCCTTATGTTGTTTATGAAGCAGCTAAAGCGGGGGATCCGGTTGCAAAGAGAATTTTTACCATAATGGGTGAATATATCGGAATAGGTCTGGCAAGCGTTATAAATCTTTTAAATCCGGAAAAAGTAATTATAGGCGGAGGAGTAGCAGCTTCGGGAGATTACTTGATAAACCCTATAAGAGAAACTGTTAAAAAACGTGCAATGAAAATTGCAGGAGAAACGGTTGAAATTGTTCCGGCACAATTGGGTAATACCGCAGGTGTAATTGGCGCAAGTATGCTTATAGAAAGCTAAAGTAATAAATTTTATTGCTTGAGTAGTTTGATTAATAAATATATTGACCTAACATAAATTTTGGTTTAGAATAACAGTGGAGTTTATGTTTTTGTTGAAAGGGGATATATATGATTAGTCCTATAAGTTTTGCGGTCGTTGATGTAAATACCAAAAGTAGTGTCAACTCTCCAAAGAAAAATCATACAAGCAGCAATATAATACAGCTTATTACACCGGAAGAAGGATTGAAGGTTTCAGGTTCACAAGTTTTGGCACAAATGCCTAATGTTAAATTCGGTTCATACGGAATTGAAGATTTGAGTGCTTACGAAAACAGTTCCGATCCGTATCCTTCTGAAGTTGAACAAAGAAAATATCGGCTCTCTGTGAGCGCTGCGCATGATATTGAGCAAGGCAATTACTTAATGGCACTAAAGAAAAAAATCCATATTGCGGATATTTGCAGAGCACAAGGCAAAATGGATGATGCCGATAAGCTTATGGAAGGAGCAAGACGACTGCTAAGAGAACTTCCTAAATATCAAATTATAGAAGCAGTAAATTTAATAAGCAATTATTAATTT
>ONTD01000127.1 GCA_900320675.1 uncultured bacterium | reverse complement strand
TGATACCATAACAATAACAAATGACTCCAGAGATTCTGCAACTGTAAAAATAACAAGTTTAACAGAAAGCGGAACAAGACCTACAGATTTCGAAAAACAGATATTATTTGGCGCTAACCCGAATACCAAATTGGATATTAGTGCAATAAAATCTCAATTTGATATGGCAGCAGATGAAGTACAAAAATCAGTTGCTAAAGATTTAACGGCTCCGGAAATAAATTGGAATGATGATTACGGAACAGAAAATTGGACTGAAACTTATAAACGAGAATTGTCTGTAATAGGTTCAACTGCAGGACTTATGGATACTATAAAATACGAATCAACAAAAATTGATGAATCAGCCCACATATTTAATCCTAAAGCAGATAATTTAGCTATAATAAACCAATATACCGGTAACGGAAAAGAAAACCGCGAATTTAATTTTGATAGTGCTGAAAATGAATTTAAAGTAACTGAAAATACAGGGGTAACAGAATCCGGAAATTTAACAATTAATGGTGTTGCTGACGGTGATGCCCGTTCAACTATTGATTATGATTCTCATAGCGGTTTTGAGTTAAATAATGATAATACGACAGTAACATTAAAAAATGTTGAAGTTAAAAATTCTTCGGCTCTTGTATCAGGAACGGCAGGTAACGGAGTAAAAGTTGTTTTAGATAATGTAAATATTCATGATAACGGCAATGGTATTCAAACAGCAGGAGATGTAGAAATAAAGGGTAATTCAACCATTGCTGATGATATTAATGTAACCGGAGATAATTCACAAATAAATATTGACGGAACAGATGTTGTTAATTTGGACAAAAACCTTACAGGTAACGGCACATCTAAATTAAATATTTCAAACGGAACCGTTAATATCGGCGAAAATGCTCGTGTTTCAGAATTAGACACAACTCTAAATAATACCTCTTTGAATATCGCAAATGAAAATTCTCTTAACGGTTTAGATACAACATTTATCGGCACAAATAATTTGAATATTTCAAATAATAAAGTAGGGACTTTGGCTTTAGGTAATGCAAATCTAAATGGTGTATTGAGAATGCAAGTTGATGCAGATCTAGCTAATGCTCAAATGGATAAACTTACTGCCGCATCGGCTTCAATAGGTTCAAAAGGCAGAATTGAAGTTTCTAAGATTAATCAGCTTTCACCAACGACGCAAAAACGTCTTGACCTGTTATTTACAAATAATAAAGACCTTGCAAGTGTTGTAAATTATACGGGAGAAGGTCAAATTGCATATTCTCCTATTTATAAGTACAATACATCATATATTCAAAAAAGTAACGGCAGCGGATATTTTAGCTTTGTTACTCCGGGTAACAGATATGATGACTTCAACCCGTCGGTAATGGCATCATCAGTAACTGCAATAGTTACAGGATATCAAAATCAGATGCAATCACTTCATGACGGTTTCTATCATATGGATAGGTACATGAAACATTCAAAAGCACTTAGATTTGCCTCTGAAAACCAAAACAAAGTAGCATCATTAGCTCCCGTAACTAATTTAGATACTAATAAAATTCCTGAAACATCACAAGCAATGTGGACTTTGCCATATAGCACATTTGAAAAAGTAAACCTTAAAGGCGGAGTAAAAGTCGATAATATTGCTTACGGTATGACATACGGCGGCGACTCTGATATGTTTGAAATGGGCAGAGGCTTTAAAGGGCTTCTCTCAGCTTTCGTTGGTTATAACGGAAACCACATGAATTATGACGGAATTTCAATGACTCAAAATGGCGGATTTTTGGGTGCAACATTTAACGCTTATAAAGGTAACTTCTTCACAGGGTTAACCGTTTCAACAGGCGCTAGCAGCGGTGATGCTGATACGATGTACGGACATGAAAATATTACATTATTAACTGCAGGTGTCGCAAATAAAACCGGCTACAATTTCGAATTTAAAGAAGGCAAAATTATTATTCAACCATCCTTATTCTTGGGTTATACTTGGGTAAATACATTTGACCATACAAATCCGGCAGGTGTTAGAATAAATCAGGATGCGTTGAATGCACTACAGATTGTACCGGGCGTGAAGGTTATAGGTAACACGAAAAATGGCTGGCAGCCATATGCCGGAATCGATATGGTTTGGAATGTATTTATGGGCAGAAATCAGGTAACCGCAAGTGATGTTGTTCTACCTAAACTTTCCGAACGTGCTTATGTTCAATATGGCGTAGGTGTTCAAAAAACTTGGGCAGATAAGTTTACTGGATTTTTACAAGCTATGGTACGTAACGGCGGCAGAAACGGTATCGTATTGTCAGCAGGTTTACGTTGGACTTTTGGGAAAAACAATAAAAACAATAAAAATAATGGATCAAATTCTAAAAAAGTAATTAAAAAATTAAAATAAAAACAAGTGAAATAATTTAATACAACTGCAAAGAATTTATAAATATAAAAAATGACTCCATTTACAAAATAGAGTCATTTAATTTTAATTATGAAGATATAATTACATTATATCTACTATTTGAGTATTAGTAAATATAACAAAGAACTTCGCCGCCAACGTTTTCCTTACGAGCTTTTCTGTCAGTTAAAAGGCCTTTGCTTGTTGAAATAATAGCAACACCCAATCCGCCCAATACTTTAGGAAGATTTTTTGCTTTATGGTAAGTTCTTAAGCCCGGTTTAGAAATTCTTTCTAACTTTGAAATAACCGGTTTTTTGTTTTGATCGTATTTTAATGTAATTACAATCACCTTGAATTTGCCTGATTCTTTTACTTCAAAATCAGTGATGAAACCTTCAGATTTCAACAATTTTGCTAATTCGATTTTTAATTTTGAAGCAGGAATTTCAACAGTTTCGTGAGAAACCATATTAGCGTTTCTGATTCTTGTTAGCATATCTGCTATAGGATCTGTCATTGACATAAATTATACCTCCGGACTTACTCCCACAGTTAAAGAGCAGTATCCACTAATATTACACCGCTTACCGAGCTAACTTTGCCTTTATCGTAAATTCAGAGCCGCAAAATTTATCTTGCATTTCTTTCCTTACATCCGGCATCCCCCGGCAGTTCGGAACTGTACTTACTTATACTATCATGAAGATTTTTTTATTTCAAGTATCTTTTAATAAAAGAGTTTGGCAGCTGACCAAACTCTTTTTATTATTTGTTAATTTTAATATTAAAACTATACTGTCGGCAGAATAAATTTCTACCAATCAAAGCTAATATGCAAAGGCTCCTACTCCGAAACAGAATTCGGAATAATATCC
>ONTD01000130.1 GCA_900320675.1 uncultured bacterium | reverse complement strand
TAATGTTCCGGTTAAGACAAATGTTTTACCTTTTAGTGTATCAGATTTTGCCATTTGTGCCGGTTCCGGATTTACTCCTGATTTTTCTAATTCATTCAGTAATTGTTGGGTTTTGGGGCTTTCAAAAAATTTAAGAATTTCTCCGGCAGTGATTTCACCGATACCGTTTAATTCTTTTAATTTGTCAAATTCTGCATGTTTCAGATTTTCGAGCGTTCCGAAAGCTCTTGCTAATATATCGGAAGTTTCCTTGCCTATGTTTTTAATGTTTAGTGCTGTAATAAATCTTTTTAGCGGTCTGGTTTTGCTTTCTTGTATTGCATTATATAGATTTGTCGCTGATTTTTCTTTGATTAGATCCAGTTTCATAAAATCTTCAACAGTTAACTTATATAAATCTGCAGGGGTTTTTACCATATTTTTTTCAAATAATTGTTCAATGATTGATGGTCCTAATGAATCTATATCCATAGCATCTTTTGATGCCCAAAATTCTATTTTTGCTTTTAGTTGTCCTGAGCATAGAGGATTAACACAGTACAGATTAACCTCGCCCTCAATTGTCTCAAGTTTTTGCCCGCACGCAGGACAAACAGTTGGCGGAGTATATATAGGTCTTTCGTTATGGTTTGGGGTATCAACGACTTTTATTACTTTAGGAATTATTTCAGCAGCTTTTTTAATTAGTACAGTATCTCCTATTCTCAAATCAAGTCTTTTAATTTCATCAAAATTGTGTAAAGTAGCTCTTGATACCGTGCTGCCTGCAAGCTGTACCGGTTTAAAGTTCGCTACAGGTGTTATTGCACCTGTTTTACCTACTCCAAGTTCAATACTTTCAACAACAGTGGATATTTCTTCCGGTGGAAATTTAAATGCAGTAGCCCATTTAGGAGCTCTGGATGTGAACCCCAAATCTTCTTGTATTGCGGTTTTGTTTACTTTTATAACAACACCGTCTGTTGCGTAATCAAGATCAAATCTTTTATTTTCCCATTCTTTACAGTATGCTATGGCTTCTTCTGCATTTTTACAAAGTCTGATATTCGGATTTACTTTAAATCCTTGTTCTTTCATATACATAATGCTTTCATAGTGAGTTTTTGGCGGATTATTTAATCCGTCTGCAACGAGGGTATATGTAAACATAGACAAATCTCTTTTAGCGGTAATTGTGCTATCCAGCTGCCTTAAAGAGCCTGCTGCAGCATTACGAGGATTTGCAAAAAGTTTTTCACCCTTTTCCAGATTTTCTGCGTTAAGTTTTTCAAAAGAAGATTTCGGCATATATATTTCTCCTCGCACATCAAGGCTAACATTATCCTTAAGTTTAAGAGGAATTGCTTTTATCGTTTTTAAATTTTGTGTTATCTCTTCTCCGGTAATTCCGTCTCCTCGGGTTACACCTCTGGTAAATATTCCGTTTTCGTATGTTAAAGCTATTGCAAGACCGTCTATTTTTAATTCACATACTAACTCGATTTCAGAGCCGTATTCTTTTTGAATTTTTTCATACCAAAGTTTCAGGTCTTCATAATTATAGGTGTTATCAAGGCTATAAAGTCTGTGAGTATGTGTGAAAGGCAAAAACTTTTCACTTACGGAGCCAACTCTTTGTGTCGGACTGTCCGGTGTAATTAATTCAGGATGCTCTGTTTCTATCTGTTTTAATTCCGCAAAAAGTTTATCATATTCGTAATCACTGATGGTAGGATTATCATTTACATAATAGTTGTAATTGTGTTTATTAATCTCTTCTTTTAAAAATTGTATTCTAATATTCAGCATATTTACCCCTTATAATACTATGATACCATAAAAAGGGATTAAGTTTTATAGACTCGGTTATATGCTGCCGGCATGAAATTATTTGACATAAAATAAGGATGCTATTTTTATTATTATGCATCTGTCTGTAACATATGTTTAAGTTTATTTTGTCGGTTACGTTTTATTACTTGTTCTTCCAAGGCTTTTGCAACAATTACAAAACGTTCTATACCGTGTGCTGACATTATTTTTTTATACATGGCTTTTACTTCATCCATATTTTTATACTCAACTTTAAAGCTTGTAACTTTGCCTTGAATTTTATGTTCTTTGTCATATGTTCTTATAAGTAATGAATTAGGTGCGTGTCTTTTGGGACGATCTGCAAGTTCATATACTTTAGCTTTGTCTGTATTCAATAATCTCATACCGTTTTCGTCTGCAAGCACGTGCCAATGTTTGCAGTTGCGAAGGCTATTTTGTGCTTCAGCTAACTCCTTTGCCAGTTCCCCGCTGCTTTTCATAAGCATATTACCTTTTAAACATCCAAAGCTTGTGGCATTGTTTCTGCAATTTATATCCATGTTTTAAACTCCTTTTTTACATAAAATACGAACATATATAAAATTGCCTTTTATTAAAAAATGTAAACAAAAAATACAGGTAAAATATTTTACCTGTATTTTTGTACATTAAGTAATTTTCTTTTTAGTGGCAAAGTGCAAGTAATACACCTGCAGCTACAGCAGAACCGATTACCCCTGATACGTTTGGCCCCATTGCATGCATAAGCAAGAAGTTTTGAGGATTTTCCTCTAAACCAACCTTGTTTGATACACGTGCTGCCATAGGTACTGCAGAGACTCCTGCTGAACCGATAAGCGGATTAATTTTAGTTTTAGAAAATACATTCATTAATTTAGCCATTAATACACCGGCTGCAGTTGCCAGTGAGAAGGCTATGATACCTAATATCAAAATGAATATTGTCTGTAATGTTAAAAACTGTTCAGCGGAAAGCTTTGAACCGACAGACAATCCTAAGAATATTGTTACAATATTGATTAGTGCATTTTGCATAGTATCTGAAAGTCTTTCTACAACACCGCATTCCTTACATAAATTACCAAAACATAATGCGCCGAGTAAAGGACATGCACTTGGCAACAGAATTACGCAAAGAAGTAATATCATAAGAGGGAAAACGATTTTTTCTCTTTTGGATACGTCTCTTAACTGTTCCATTTTAATTTGGCGTTCTTCTTTTGTTGTCAATGCTCTCATAATAGGTGGTTGAATTACCGGAACCAATGCCATATATGAATATGCGGCAACCGCAATAGGACCTAGTAGGTTCTCTGCTAATTTAGTAGTTACATAAATTGATGTAGGACCGTCCGCCCCGCCGATAATACCGATAGATGCAGCTTCCGGTAAAGTAAATCCGAATATGCAGTATGCCATTAATAACGCTCCGAATATACCGAATTGAGCAGCTCCGCCCAGTAACGCCATTCTAGGGTTAGCAATTAACGGACCGAAATCTGTCATTGCTCCTACGCCCATGAAGATTATCAACGGAAATAATCCTTTATGGATACCTGCTTCAAATATAATACCCAAAAATCCGTTAGGTCCTGCAATTTCTTCACCTAATGGCATCGGTATATTTGATAACAATCCGCCAAATGCTATAGGTACAAGCAATAATGGTTCGAATTGCTTTTTAATGCCAAGCCAAAGCAGGAACAGACACACAAGTATCATTATCCAATGTCCGTGGACATGTAAAAATTGTTCAAAGCAGTTTTCAATTGTCGGATCCTGAGGTTGTAAAAACGTCATAATACCCGTTGAATTCCACAATTGAAGTAAACCGTCTTGTATATTAATTGTCATTGTCTACCCCTTCCTTCTATCCTATAGTTACCAAAGCTTGACCTGTAACAACTTTATCACCTTGTGAAACAAGTACTGATTGGATAGTACCTGATTTCGGAGCTTTAATCTCTGTTTCCATTTTCATAGCTTCCATAACAAGAAGTACATCGCCTTCTGAAACGCTGTCTCCTTCTGATACTTCAAGTCTTAATACGTTACCAGGTAAACCTGCTTTTACTTCTTCGCCGTCTCCTGAACCTGTTGAAGCAGCTCCTTTAGCTTCTATACCTGCTTTAACATTGATATCATAAGTTTTACCGTTAACGGTAGCCTTATTATCACCGTCAAGTTTAACGGCATAATTTTTACCGTTAACTTTAATTGTGTATTCACCGGTAGAAGATGCTTGTGCGGCAGCTGCCGGAGCATCAGCAGATTTTTTGTTAACTGATACTTGACCTTTACCAAGCAGGAAGTCGATACCTTTATCAACATTACCGTCTTTGCAAGCTGCTGCTATAAATAAGTTTTCATCGGTAACAGGAAGTCCTGCAGCTTTCAATCTTTCTTCTGCAGCTTTTAAACCTTTTTCAGGATCTTTTTCATTTAAATCTACAACGTGTTCTGTAGTAGGTTTAAGTCCTGTTTTTTCTTCAGCCCATTTAACAAGTTCCGGATCCGGTTCGCAAGGAGTTTTTCCGAAATATCCGAGTAACATTTTTGCATATCCCGGATTTGCTTGATCCCATGGCTTTTCTGTTATTGCGTTTAAGAATGATTGTTGTGCATAGAACTGTGAAACAGGAGTTACGGATGTTGCAAAACCGCCTCTTTCAACAACTTCTTTCATATTTGCAATAAGTTTAGGGAATTTGTCCAACATACCCATATCTTTCAACTGGTTAACAGTTGTAGCTGTTGCACCACCGGGAAGCGGTGCTTGAATTAATATAGGGTTAACTGCTAATGAAATAGGTGAAATAGGGTAATCTTTCATACAATCTTTAAATATTTCTTCTGTTTCCATGATTTTTTTGATGTCTAAACCAAGGTCAAATTCAGTACCTTTAAGAGCGTGCCACATAGAAATAATATCAGGTTGTCCGGTGCCGCCTGATACAGGTTTCATAGCCAAATCTATACCGTCAGCACCACCTTCAAGAGCTGCCAAATATGCAGCTAAACCGGTACCTGCAGTTTCGTGAGAATGGAATCTTATATGTGCATCTTGACCTAATAATTCACGTGCCATTTTAACTGTAGCATATACTTTTCTCGGATTAGATGTACCTGATGCATCTTTAAATGCCAAACTGTCAAACGGCAAACCTGAATCTAAAATGTTTCTTAAAACTTTTTCATAGAAAGCAACATCATGTGCGCCTTCGCAGCCATACGGCAGTTCCATCATAGTTATTGTAACTTCATGTTGAAGTCCGTGTTTTTTGATTGATTTAGCCGAATCTATCAAATTGTTAACATCGTTTAGTGCGTCAAAATTTCTGATTACGTTAACACCATGTTTTGCAAACATTTTTGCGTGTAAGTC
>ONTD01000131.1 GCA_900320675.1 uncultured bacterium | reverse complement strand
GGAGCAAATAAAAACTCGGCGAAGGTCGAGTTTTTTTATGAAGAATTTTTAGTTTAAGTCCAGTTAAATAATCGAATAATTTCTTTATTTTTTTGTTTTCTATATACATTTGTAAAAGCCTTGCCATTATGCCGGTAATTTGTTATAATCTGGCTATAGAGAGGTATAAATGTCAAAAGAGATAGATTCAAAGTTATTGGCGTGTGTTGTTGCTCGTTTGTTGGATGATAAGCTGGGTAAGGACATATCAATATTGAATATAGGTCATGTTTCATCATTGGCCGATTATTTTGTAATTGTTACCGGAGATTCTACTCCGCAGGTAAAAGCCTTGATGGAAGCGGTAAAAGACGGTATTAAAAAAGAATTTGAAAGACTTCCTGTCAGAATGGAAAACGATGCTCGTAATCGGTGGAATTTATTGGATTACGGGGATGTTGTTGTTCATATATTACATAAGGATGAGCGAGAAACTTACGCCATTGAGAAGTTCTGGAATCATGCGTTTAGTGTTTCGGAAGATGAATGGAAAGAGTTATCCAAAGATTATACGATATACGCAAAGTAATAAAAAGAGAGTTTTATATTATGGAAAATCAAGAATTAGAAAAACAAATTAACGCTACAGTGTTACAAATGGCTCAGGAGCCGAACAATTTGGAAAATTATCACAAATTGTCAAGATTGTATATGGAGCAGCAGAATTACGATAAGGTTATTTCTGTTTTAGAGAGTGTTTTGGCGATTAATCCACAAGATGTTCAGGCACTTGTCGGTATGGGAACTATGTGGTATTACGAGAAAGATTTTAGAAAGTCTTTGTCATATTATAATCGTGCCTTAGATATAAACCCAAAAAATTATTTAATTTATTATAATATTGGTAATGTATTTGCTGAATGGAAAAATTTTCCGAAAGCGTTGTTTTATTACAATAGGGCAATCGATTTGAATTCTAAAAATCCTGAGATTTATAATGCTATAGCTTTGTTATATCAGGATAATGAAGAATATATTGAATCAAAAGCGTATTACGAAAAGGCGTTGTCGCTTGATCCGAATAATATTACGGCGCTTGTTGATATGGGTAATGTTTGTTTTAAATTGTTTGATTATGAAACGGCGTTGGATTTATATAAGCGTGTGTATGATTTAAACATTGATAACAAGGTTGTTGCAATGTGTATAGGTAATACATACACATTGATGAAAGATAAGGAAAATGCTTATTCATATTATGAGAAAGCAATTGCTATTGAAGGTGATAACTATAGAGTATTTGTTTGTTATGCAATTTCACTTTCTGAATTTGGTGAATATGACAAAGCTTTTGAGTATTATGATAAAGCTATTGAACTTGAGCCAAAGACTGTTAATGCGCATCAATTGAAAGCTAATTTGCTTGCAAATATAGGGAAAGTCGACGAAGCGGTTGAAACTTATAAATCAATATTACATTTTGCACCGAATGATGCAAGTACTTACTTGCTGCTTGGTAACGGGCATTATCTTCAGGGTGATATTGAAAAGGCTATCGCTGCATATAGGGCGGCTATAAATATTGAGCCGTCAAATGACGAACATAAACTTGTATATAACCTTGTTATGGATGAGTATATAGACAAAAAACGCAAAGGTGAGGCTGTATAAACATGTATAATGATCATCCTACTTTGCTTGAGAAGGTGATTTCCGCCTTAACATATTTGTCTGCCGGTTTTGTCGGTTTTGTATGGATTATTATTATGGCTGTCAGACGTACTTATCCGTCAAAGTTTGTTATGTTCCATATAATGCAATCTATTTTTTTAAGTTTAGGTTATGTAATTATTAACTATGTGTTTTGGCATGTTGTTAATTTAATAAGTTATATACCTTTTATAAACAGGATAGTAAGGCAGATTGTGTATATATTTAATCAGCCTTATGTGTTTGGATATTCATTTATGCAGTGCATAATCTATGGTACTTTGATGTATTTGGTTGTGTTTGCGTTTATGGGATTGTATGCATATATCCCTGTTGTATCAGATATTATAAAGTCTAATTTTAGAGATTAATATTAGTATAACTTAATAAAGCCCTTGCGAATATTTTTTTACCATGGTAGTATAGTATCAGTCGAAATTTAAAATTATCAAGTTTGGAATCTTGAGAAAAGAAAGAAGGTAAAAATGAAAGACGGAATACATCCTGATTATAAGAAGACTGTTATCAAATGTGTATGTGGTAACGAAATTGAAACCGGTTCTGTAACTGAAGGTATTACTGTTGAAATTTGTAACAAATGCCACCCGTTCTATACCGGTCAACAAAAAATCTTGGACTCTGAAGGTAGAGTTGAAAGATTTAACAAACGTTACGGCAACAAAAAGTAATAAGCCTATAAAAGTTAATCAAAAGAGGTACCTTAGTTTAAGGTATCTCTTTTTTAGTGCGTTGATAGTATTGCAATAACTAATAATGTTGTTAATAAAGTTACGCTGAAAATTATTAGGAGATATTTGTTACTGCTGAAGTCGCAAATTTCGTGTTTATTATCTGTTTCGCAAAGTTGTTTTAATGTATCTTCTGCAAAATCCTTTTTAATGCCGCTTTTTACTTTTGAAAAAGATTCTTGGAGAAGTTGCCGGATATAGAGTATATTTTCTAATTCCTTTCTGGCATCAGGATTTCCTATCGCAAATTTTTTAATCTTAAGGTTATCGTTGTCGTTAAGTTCGTTGTCTATGTATGCGGACAAATTCTCTTTAAAAGTTTTATTGCAGCCTATTTTAACTTTATTTTCATTTTCATCCTTATCATAATACGTTAAGTTAAGGTTTGTTTTGTCGTAATTTTCGAGCAGTTTGGTAAGCTGTAAATACTTTTCTTTGCAGTATGAGCAAGTATTTAAATGATATTCTACAATTGCGGATAGCTTGCAGCTAAGTTTGTTTTCTATGAAAAATGTTAAAAGGGTTTGTACTTGTTCGCAACTTATTTCTTTCATATTTTTCTCCTTTAAATATAGTTTTTCAAATTTTCCTGTAATTTTAGGCGAGCTCTTGCAATCCTCGATTTAACCGTCCCGATACTGGATTTCGTTGCAATGGCTATTTCTTCATAACTTAAACCTTGTAATTCTCTAAGAATTATTGCTATTTTAAACTGTTGGGGCAGATTACTTATTTCTGTTATAATTATATCTTCAAGTTCCAGAGATATGCATTTCTCTTGAGGTTTACATTTTTTATCAGGTATTAAATTTTTGAGTTGTGCCGTAGGATTTAATTCGTCGTTTTCATCATCTATTGATATGATACTGGGCTTTTTAGACCGTTTCCTAAGTTCGTCATAAAAAAGGTGTGTAACTATTTGATTAAGCCAGCTTTTAAAATTTGCCGGATTTTTAAGAGATTTAAGATTTTTTGCTACTCTTAATAATGCCTCTTGAGTTAAATCAGAGACATCTTCGCGTTTGTTCGTAAGATAGGTAAATGTTGTAAAAACATTTTTCTGTTCTTTTTTTAACAACTCTTCTAGTGCGAGCATATCATCTTGTTGTGCCAAAACAATAAGTTCTTCCATTTTCATTTTTTTGTATTGAAGTTTTGGAGTAGTCATAAAAAATCTCCTTACCTATATGATAAAGAGATTTCTTATTAATTTGTTCGTCATATTTATTAAGTTTAAGGATAATTTTATATCCGGCAGTATTTGAATAATTATTCAGCGGATATATACCCGTTTAGGGCTGTATATGCTGCGACATAAGGTGATGCTAAATAAATTTCGCCGTTTGTATTACCCATTCTGCCTTGGAAATTTCTGTTTTGAGTTGCAAGACAAACTTCTCCGTCTGCAAGTGTTCCTGCATGTACACCTACACAAGGACCGCATCCCGGAGGTAATACGGTTGCGTTTGCTTCGACAAAAGTTTTTATTAAACCTTCTTCAAGTGCTTTTAAGTATACATCTTTTGAGGCGGGACATATAAGCATTCTTAAATCAGAATTAATCTTTTTACCTTTCAATATTTCTGCAACAATTCTTAAATCTTCAATTCTGCCGTTTGTACAGGTCCCGACATATACCTGATCTACTTTTATGTCTTTTAGTAGCTCGACAGATTTCGTATTATCAACGGTGTGAGGGCATGAAACCGTATGGTGAACGTCCTCTGCATATATTTTTATTACTCGTTCGTATGTAGCGTCTTCATCAGGTTCGATAAGTCTGAACTTATCTTCTCTTCCTCTTTCTTTTAAAAACTCTTTTGTTTTGTTGTCGGTTGCAAAAAGCCCTGCTTTAGCGCCGGCTTCTACTGCCATATTTGCTAATGTAAAGCGCTCGGACATCGACATATTTTCTATCGTATCGCCGCAGAATTCGAGTGCCTTATATGTAGCACCGTCTGCACCGATTAATCCTATAAGATATAACATTAAGTCTTTTGAGCAAATGCCTTTTTGGAAATCTCCTGTAACTTCAATTTTAAAGGTAGCCGGTACCTTTAACCAAGTTTTGCCTAATGCCATTGCAACAGCAATATCGGTAGATCCCATGCCTGTTGCAAAAGCACCCAGTGCGCCGGATGTACAAGTGTGGGAATCTGCACCGACAAGAATTTCACCGGGATTTACGAATGTTTCAACCAATCTCTGGTGGCAAACTCCTGCGCCAACATCAGATAGAACTGCACCATATTCCTTTGCAAATTCTCGTAATACTTTATGAGTATTGGACAACTCTTTTCTAGGGCTTGGAGAGGCGTGGTCTATAAACAGGATACTCCTTTCCGGATTGTGTAATTTGTCAACACCAAGTTTTTTGAATTCCTGAACCGTCAAAGGACCTGTTCCGTCTTGAACTGCTGCAACATCAACTTTTGCAATAATTAGTTCTCCGGGTTTGACAGGATGTCCTGCGTGTTCCGATAATATTTTCTCCGCTATTGTTTGTCCCATTTTATTTCCCTCTAAAATTTTATAAATAAAATATTTTTCCTGTTAATTTTAACACAAAAACCAACAAAAAAGGATTACTATTTTTAGTAATCCTTTTTGATTTTTATTGCTTTATTAACTCTTGCTTATGCACAAGCACAACCGCTTAGAGCTTGAGATTTCAAACTTTCGGCTTTATCTGTTTGTTCCCAAGGAACAACTATATCCGTTCTTCCCATATGCCCGTATGCTGCAAGTAATTGATAGAATTTACCTCCGTTTTTGGATGGTAATCCTCTTAAATCAAATTGGCTGATTATAGCAGCAGGTCTAAGATCAAAGTTCTTAGATACTAACTCTGAAATTTCGTCATCAGAAATTTTTCCTGTGCCGAATGTGTCAACCATAATTGATACGGGTTCTGCAACACCGATAGCATACGCTAATTCAATTTCGCATTTATCTGCTAAGCCGGCTGCAACAATATTTTTTGCGACATATCTAGCTGCATAAGCTGCTGAACGGTCAACTTTCGTCGGATCTTTACCGGAGAATGCTCCGCCGCCATGACGAGAGTATCCGCCGTATGTATCTACGATAATTTTACGACCGGTAAGTCCTGCATCTCCTTGCGGACCACCTACAACAAATCTTCCTGACGGATTTACCAAAATTTTGGTGTTTGCTGATAACCCTATCGGAGATTCGTTTTCAAATACGTAGTCGATTACATATTTTTTTACGTCATTTTTAATAATTTCCTGAACCTTTGAATTATCGCTTATACCGTTTATTTCAGGATCGTGTTGTGTAGATATTAAAACGGTGTTTATACTTGAAGGTTTGCCGTCTACGTATTCGACAGTTACCTGAGATTTTCCGTCAGGTCTAAGATAAGGTAAAATACCTTGTTTTCTGACTTGTGCTAATCTGTACGATAGCTTATGAGCCAAGCTGATTGGCAACGGCATTAATTCAGGGGTTTCGTTACACGCATAACCAAACATTATACCCTGATCACCTGCGCCTATATTTGAAGTCTCTGATGTAGATGTGTCAGAGTTTTCGCTTCTTGATTCAAATGCTTTATTTACGCCGCCTGCAATATCGCAGGATTGCTCGTCAATACTTGTTAATACTGCACATGTGTCAGCGTCAAACCCGCCGCCGTGTGAGCCGGTATAACCGATATTTTTAATGGTATTTCTTACGACTGACGGTATATCTACGTAACAATCTGAGGTAATTTCTCCGCAAACAAGAGCCATACCTGTTGTTACGGTTGTTTCTGCAGCAACTCTTGATTGAGGGTATTTTGTTAAAAATTCATCCAAAATAGCATCAGAAATCTGATCGCATACTTTGTCGGGGTGTCCTTCGGTTACTGATTCCGAAGTGAATAAAAAGTTTCTTGGTGTCATTTTCATCTCCTTAATTTTTATTTTCTACCTGCCGGTAAGGTTTTTAATTCCGACCCGGCCACTTACTATTCTAATGTAGGATACAATAGAAATATTATAAAATCAAATTTATGCGTAAAATGTACACTTTTCTTAATATAAATTCGTGTTACAATGTCCTTATGGAGTACAGGCCTTTTAAAATTAATTCTAAATATTCACCTGCCGGAGATCAGCCAAAAGCTATTTCTCAGCTTGTTGACGGCTTGAATAATGGTGATGATTCTCAGACACTTCTGGGGATTACCGGTTCCGGTAAAACTTTCACTATAGCAAATGTAATTCAGCAGGTTCAAAAGCCCACTCTTATTATTGCTCACAATAAGACGCTTGCCGCTCAGTTATACAATGAATTTAAGGAATTATTTCCTGATAATGCCGTTGAGTATTTTATAAGTTATTATGATTATTATCAACCGGAAGCTTATATCCCAAGGACTGATACATATATAGAAAAGTCAGCTTCGATAAACGAAGAAATTGACAGGCTTCGTCATAATACAACACGAAGTCTTTATGAGAGAAATGATGTTATAATTGTTGCATCTGTTAGCTGCATCTACGGATTGGGTTTACCTGAAAATTATTTCAGAGGTTCTGTTGAATTAAAAGTCGGGGATGAAGTTGAAAGAGATGATTTATTAAGACACCTAATTTCTGTGCAATATAAAAGAAATGATCTGGTATTAGAACGCTCGACTTTTAGGGCAAAGGGCGACGTTGTTGAAATTATGCCTGCTTATGAAAAAATTGTAACAAGAATTTATTTCTTTGGTGATGAAATTGAGAAAATAGTTCGAATTGATAACGTTACAGGAGAACTCCTTGAAACACCTCAATCTGTTGTCATTTATCCTGCAGTGCATTACCTTTCTTATGACGAAAATCAGGAAGAGACTATTGCTTTAATAAGAGAAGAACTTCAGCACAGATTAGTAGAATTGCACAATGAAAATAAACTGATTGAAGCTCAAAGGCTTGAGCAGAGAGTAAAATACGATATTGAAATGATTAAGGAAATGGGGTATTGTTCAGGAATTGAAAATTATTCAAGAATTATAGAAAGGCGAGCTCCGGGTTCTCCTCCGGCAACATTACTTGATTATTTTCAGGGTGATTTTTTGACGGTAGTGGATGAGTCTCACGTTACGCTGCCTCAATTAAAAGGTATGTCTCATGGGGATGCCGCAAGAAAAGATGTCCTTATTCAATATGGATTCAGATTGCCTTGTGCAAAGGATAATCGGCCGCTTACTAATGATGAATTTTTTGAAAGAGTGCACCAAAAAATTTATATATCAGCTACTCCGGGGGATTTTGAAAAAAATACTTCCACTCAACTTGTTGAGCAGATTATTCGACCTACGGGGCTCGTTGATCCTAAGATTTCTGTGCGTCCGATTGCTACTCAAATTAATGACTTAAAAGCCGAAATTAAAAAACGTTGTGATAAAAATGAAAGAGTACTGATTACAACTCTTACTAAACGTATGGCGGAGGATTTGACTGATTTCTTTATTCAAGAAGGAATTCGTGTCAGATATTTACACAGCGGAATTCAATCACTGGAACGTGTTGAAATTTTAAGGGATTTGAGGCTAGGGGAATTTGATGTTCTGGTAGGTGTTAATCTCTTAAGAGAAGGTTTGGATATTCCGGAAGTTTCTCTTGTTGCGATAATGGATGCAGATAAAGAAGGTTTTTTGAGGTCTGAAACAAGTTTAATCCAAACTATAGGACGTGCTGCCAGAAATTCTTGCGGCGAGGTTATTATGTATGCGGATAAGGTTACTGATTCTATGCGTAATGCTATTGATGAAACAGAACGAAGAAGGGAAATTCAAATATCGTATAACAATAAATATGGTATTATTCCTAAGACTATCAAGAAACCTATTGAAAATAATTTACTTTCTCTTGTTGCAAGTTATAGAGATTTGGAAGATATCGTTGCTGAAGAGATGGTTGAAATGGGTGTGGATAAGAAAGATTTACCTAAGCTGATAGATAAATTGGAAAAGGATATGCATAAAGCGGCAAAAATCCTCGACTTTGAACGGGCAGCTGAAATCAGAGATCAATTAAAAAAACTGCGAGAAATGGTTAAATAGTTCTTTAATGTTTAGTGTTTGATAATTTTTACAATTACAGCGTCTTCGTTTTCAAGATTTAAATTATCAACAGACTCATTTATTTTTAGTATTACGGATTGCCCGAAAATATCTATTTTATCCTTAGTTACAACTTCGCCGCTAAAGGTTTTCTCCGGATATTTAACAATTTTAATCTCAGCATTATCCCCATCTTTTATGATTTTTTTGTATTTAGGTGAAAAATAAGCCTTGACAGTTAAGTTTTTAATATCCGCTACTTTGCCGATAGTTTGGTTTTCACTGATTTTTGAGCCTTCTGTCACAGAATCTGACAGAAATAATTTTCCGCTTTTAGGCGAATATATTTTATATATTTCTTCTTTTTCTTTGCAATTTTGTGATTGTATATTCTTTGAAGAATATCTGTATTCTGCCAGTGATTTGTCGTATTCTTCTTTTGTAATTATTCCGTCTTTATACATTATTGCGGCATTTTCATATTTTGCGGCTGCTTGTTTTTGCTCTTTTGTCATTTGAGATTTATCAAGGCAGTCTGAATTGTCATCTGATTTGGAAATAGTTCCGATTATATCTCCCTCTTTAATTTTATCGGATGTTTTGAAATTAAGTTCTTTAATAATTCCGTCGTGCTCAGAAATAATTTCCTCAAAATCAATTTGGATTGCAGCAACCATCGTTTCTATATCTTTATGCGAATTATAGTAATTATACCCATAAATACCGGCACTTAAAATTATTACAACTAAAACAGATATCCATACTAAAATTTTTTTATTAACCATATAAACCTCTCTTACTCTTTGTAGGGTATCATAAACTTTTTGTAATTACAATATACTGACTAGATACCGACACTTAACCCTGCACACAGGTTAATTCCTTGTCCGGTTATTCCTTTTGCGTCTTCGCTGATAAGATATTTTACAAGTGAAGCAACCTCTTGCGGTTTTACAAATCTTCGCTGCGGAATACATTCTATAATTTCATCCTTAGTAAATTCACTATCTTCAGCAGAATTATTCCCTAAATCCGTATCAACCCATCCGGGGTTAATTGTATTTACTGTTATATTAAATTCCGCAAGCTCCAATGCCAAAGCTTTGGTAAGTCCCAGCAATCCGGCTTTTGAAGCTGAATATAAACTTGCTTTCCCTTCTCCCATAACTCCGGATATTGAACCTATATTTATTATTCGTCCCCATCTGTTTTTCTTCATATTCGGAATTGCGGATATTATTAATTCGGTTGGTGAAATAAGATTTGTCGAATAGATTTTCTCAACTGTATCTGATGTCATATCTTCGGTGTTGCCGTATTCGTATGCGCCGGCGTTGTTTATGAGAACATCAATTTGTTTTTCCCTGATAAATTCGCAGAGTT
>ONTD01000132.1 GCA_900320675.1 uncultured bacterium | reverse complement strand
CGGTTACGTTTACAACATTTTGCACAACTGATGCATCATCACTTAATGTCAAATTCTTTTTGACATTTAATGTACCGTCACCTGTAATACCTACATTTGACGTTACTTCGGTCTCGATATTCATTGTGCCGTTATTGACAAATCCGTCTGAACCCGCAACACCAGACACATCAATCGGTGTCGCACCCGTAAAGGTTATACTCGTATCAGATGCCGTCGCATTAACAATCGCACCCTCAGCATCCTTGTTTGACGTTATATCGACTTCACGTAAAATTAAATTCGTTCCGTCCTTATCCAATTCAAATAACGAGTGGTCGCCCGCATGAATTTTTGACCATTTTTCTGTTTCATCATTGTATACACCACGTACAGTTAATTCTCCTGCCGCCGTTGAACCTAAATCCGCACCAACCGTATATTCATCGGTAGCCTGTCTTGCCTGAAACGTCCTGTCCCCTATATCAGCTTGATTTACAAGCTTTAGAGTATCATCCGTTTTAACTTCAGATAATACCGAATATTCTGTTTCCACAAAATATTCTATACTATCAGGAGTTGCTCTGCCACTGCCGGATACCGCTCCACGTATACCCTCTGTAACAATATCCTTTTGGGTTTTTGTCATGTAATCTCTATCCCAATAGGTCAGCTTCTGGATATCTTCAGCTTTGTCATAATATTCACCATGAGTTTCTTTTGCATATTGAGCCTTCAAAGCATCACTTATTGCAATCGAAATCGTATCAGGAGCCGTTAAAATCTGCACCGCAGTCGTTGTCGTCGGAATACTGCCGATTAAATTTAGTTTGTCAATCGTTACAACTCCGACAGAACCCTCGCCTAACGTGAATGTATCTGATGTCTTGTTATCAAAATTCAGGTCTATACCAAATTTTGTACCGTCCTCACCTGATGTCAATGATAACCAATCGTAATTCTTCATATCAGAATTCATTAGGTTAACATTACCTGAATTTGCGGTTACCCTCGAATTGATAATATCTCCGAATAGATAAATATTACCCGTATCATCACCCGAAAATATCGTTCTAAAGCCCGAATCACCAGTAATATTGTCGTTTATCAGCAGTTTTCCGCCATTTGTTGCATTCAGAGTAAGGGCATGTTTTCTTCCCTCTACAAATATAGCTTCATTGGTCTTTTCACCGTCATTGATTACATAGTTGCCGGTAAATTCGGTAGTCTTACCGTTATCCGCAGTAATTGTCAAATCAGAGTTCGTGTATATCGCACCACCATGAGCCGTACCGCCGGAACCCGCTATAGCATAGTTGCCGTAGAAAGATGTATTTACAATACCGGCACTGAATTCATCAAATATAGCACCGCCTAAAGCGTTACCGGAATTTGTCCTTGCTGAATTGCCCGTAAATACAGACTCTGAAATATTTATTCTTCCGCCGTCAGCATTGTATAAAGCACCACCCCTAACAGTTCCGGTACCCGAATATCCGGTGTTTGCCAAAAATCTTGTCTGGTTCATTGAACCGATAGAGCCTTCATTTGCCAATACAGAACCATATATATCAGAGCTCTCAGACTGTACTGCGTTTAAGATAAAATCGGAACGAATTTCACCTACATCTCCGTTTATCTGGATTAATGCCCCGCTTAATGAGGAGTTAGTGTCTACCGTGTTACCTATGAATTCAGACTTTATTTCACCTATTTCACCCGAACCTAATACCTTTACCAAGGTTCCGTACACAGGTGATGAAGAATTTACAGATATGTTATTTCCGACAAATGTCGAACTTATATTGCCAATCTTTGCACCGGCTTCCGATAATATAGCAGAATAATTGAAAGTATCTTCATCCGTAACTTCATACGTGTTACCGAAAAACTTTGAAGTTATACTCTTAATTACACCCTTATTATCTATTGCGGACTTTATATCCTGACTTACATATATCCCATCAACAACACGGATTTCAGCATCTGATGCGTTTAAGATTTTATCAACATATGTAGAATCATCATATTTTAAGGTTAAAACACTTTCACTTGCATCCGCAGTCGGAACAAGTTTTACACCTTTTTCATCCTTTGCCCACTTGTAATATTTTTCGTTTTGTCCCGTACCGTATACAGAACTCTTCAAATCAACACGATAATAGTGAACATTGTTATCAATAGCGTTTGTATCATAGTATTTAACAACATTCAACGGAAGATTATCAGGATCTGCCGGCGTAATCTCGGTAAATGTAAATTCACTTTGAGGATATATTTCATCAGTTACCGGTATGGTTTGACCGGAATTATGTAAAACATCTAATGTCGGCTGTGCCGGTTCAGCCGACTGTGCTTTTGTACCCAAAAATTGGCACGCCATTAATAATGCCAACGGCAAAACTTTGAGAAACCTCAATCCGTGCGAACCTCTCTTTACAGTGTTATTCATATCTCGTGTATACTTCAGTCTATTTTTATCCAATTTATCCTCAAACCATATTATAGCTATATACAATTATTATATAATGTCTTGAAAAAAAGTGCAACATTTTAAACTAAAAAAAAAAATAAAGATGTCTTACATATAAAGTAAAACACCTTTAATTAAAAGCTTCCAATTACATAATATATTTTTACAAATTGTAACAATATGCCCTATTTTTATAAAAATACATTATGCCATGTCAATATATCTTTCTACTTGTTTTAACGAATCTGGTATAACTTGCAAATCTTCATCTTTGCCGATAATTTTCTGCATAGATTTTATAGCATTGTCATTGCTTTTGTCTATTTCCTTTGAAATCTCCATATATTTTTGCTTGTTACGCTCAGCAATCGTCAAATAAATATTTTCAAATTTAGTCAAACCCTTATTTGCATAGTTTTTTGCAGTAAAGGTGAATTTGTTTACCAAGGCTCTTGCTTTTAAAGCCTGATCCGTAAGTCCGCGTTCAATCATATCCTGCTTTGTTTCAATCTTTAAGCATCTAAATATTTTACCGAGCTTTTGGGCAACAGTTTTATCATCATACTTAGCCAACATCGGATCCAAATACGGTTCAACACAAGATATCGGATATTCGCCTAAATCTATATTTTCCGACAAATGATAAGTAGGTTCACCTGCTACAATACTTGTACTCGGGCTTTTGGAAATATACAAGTTTGCTTTAGGATAATCTTTTGTTTCTTCGCTGAATAATTTAGATATATTTTCAATACGTTCTTTTGACGCATTTTTTAAAGGAATTCTCACCTTGAGATTTGCCTGAAAAGATGGCTCTACAGCGCTATAGGCATTTATTTTATTCATTACACATTACCTCCGTAAAGTGAATAAAACAAGTGAATAATAAATTTTGCTAATACGATTAATATTTGTTTACAAATTAACCTTGATTTTTTTAACATTTGTTCTATAATTGTATTGTTATCTATTCCCGGATCGTCTAGCGGCAGGACTGATGACTCTGGATCATCCAACAGTGGTTCGAATCCATTTCCGGGAATTTTTTAGGTTTATCTTTATAAGACATTTGCAGATAAT
>ONTD01000133.1 GCA_900320675.1 uncultured bacterium | reverse complement strand
CTAAGGCAGAAGAAACATTGAATTTACCGTTTTATTGGGTCACTTTTAACCGGCCAAATGGGTCAAATTGAACCCGGCCTTGACAGAGCTTAAATTTGCAGGGGAAAACACATGTTTTGATAAAAAGAATTTTCTAAAACAAGCAGGATTTTTCACGGCCCCTGTCGAAATTTTTGTTACCAAAAATTTCGACAGGGGCCGTGAATTTAGTTTTTCCTTGCTAAATTATTACCATCATGTTATACTTTTTCAAAAACATTAGATTCTAAAATCACTGTTTTTCCCTGTATCAAGCTTCTCATTATTTTTACGGAGGTCACCGTGAATAAAATTGATATTGCAAGAGGCATCGTATTTCAAAAACTAAATATTAGTAAAAGTACATTTGAAGAACGTTTAGTATGCCAAAAGAAGATTTATCTTTTGCAATCGCTAAATGTTCCTTTGGGTTTTTATTTTGATTGGTATGTATATGGACCCTACTCTAAAAATTTAACAGCTTACGTCTATGATAATTATGACTTGTTGATTCAAAGCGATTTCAGTAAATATAGGCTATCTGATACTGCAAAAACTAAAATTCAAACGGTAAATCAGTTAGAAATTAAAAATTCCACTCAACTTTCCATTCCTCTCTGGTATGAGTTATTAGCCTCTTTGTTGTATATTTATAAGAACCCATTTTTATATAAAAATACAGAGCCTGTAACAGAAAAACTTTGTTGCCAAGTTTTGTCAACATTAAAACCTAAATTTAAGCAAGAAGATTATAAAGAAGCTATAAGATGTTTGTCCGATAATGGTTTTTGTAGCTTTAATAACGGAAGAACTAACTGATTATGAAAGCAAATTTAGTAATACGTAAATACATAAATGATCCAGTATATGGTGGTATCCCCTTAACAGACTTGGAAGTTCAACTATTAGACACACCAATATTTCAACGTTTGCGCGGATTAAAGCAACTTGCTTTTACCAACTACGTATTTCCCGGAGCCGATCATTCCCGTTTTTCTCATTCATTAGGTGTTCTGTTCATTATGGGATTAATGACAGACTTTTTAAAACAGAATTTCAATTTGTCTCAAGATGATGTTGTAAAACTTCGTACGGCTGCGTTATTACATGATATTGGGCATTATCCCCTTTCACATCTAGGCGAAAGTGTATATGGTTTTATAGAAGACTCAAAAAATGCTGATACGTTGATACCAGATGCAGAAGATAGCCAGTTAACCAATGGTAATAAGTTGTATCAGCTTGCATCCTACCATTCTAAAACTGCCCATCATGAACATTTAGGCGCCTACATTGTAGAAAACAACACTGAAATCAAAACTCTTTTAGAAAATCATGAATTGAATCCGGTCGAGATAAGTTCCATCTTTACAGGACAAGTTGGTTCTAGCAATAATTTATATTCCCAGTTATTACACTCCAGCCTGGATGCTGACAGATTGGATTACTTACTCAGAGATTCTTATCAAACAGGCGTCAAATACGGTTTAGTAGATCTTCAATATTTAATCCGCTTATTGATGATTATAAAAGACCCAAAAACTAAACAGAGATTATTAGTATGTAATAAAAAGGGTCAGCATGTTGCAGAGCATTTCCTGATGTCCCGGTATTTTCATTATTCGCAAGTGATACATCATAAGACCAATTCAGCTTTTGAAGGCCTTGTAAAATGTCTATACATTAAGTTACTCCAAAAACATAAATTCCTGTTTAATAACTTAGCTGAAATACACCAAAACGTGAATGAACAGACATTCTTAAACTTCAAAGACTCTTTTCTGGAATACGCGCTAGAAACGTATGACAAGACGACGGATGATGAAGACTATCATGTATTATATGAAATGTTTAAAAAAAGGATTCGCCCGAAGGTAGTTTTTGAACTGAAAGATATATATGAAACAGAACCCTCTCCGCAGTTTACAATTTTAAAGTGGATCTTAAAGAATGAACCAGAAAAAATACATGATTGTATTGGCCATGAACGTTGGGGCTATAATATAGCACCTATCACATTGGAGAAGGTTCATGCACAATATCCGATAAACTACGAGTCTAATGACCATGAAGAAGCATTACGGGACGCAATAAAACTATATGACTTAAAAGAAGATAGTATTTCATATTTGGGCGCTGATAAACTTTCAATTATAGGAAAGTTATCTAATTACAGAAGTGAATTTATTCGTATTTATATATTTGAAAAAGATATTAATGATGAAAGATGCAAATTAATTTACGAAAGAATCAACCGACTTTTACAGTCATAAAAGTATACAAAAAAAGTTATTCAAAAACCAACAAGTCCTGGGTACGTAAATAATCCTGTGGTTGACCCTCTTACGGCATTGTGGTCGGACCTATAACCAGTCTGTGGTCAGCCTATAAATTATCCT
>ONTD01000141.1 GCA_900320675.1 uncultured bacterium | reverse complement strand
TTTTATGATTGTATGCTTTACTTAAAAGTTTATTCACTCTATAATTGTAGGGTGCGTGTAAACGCACCGAATTTAAATGTAAGAGAGGTTCAAAATGTTATTACATACGATAAAAGAAGTTAGAGAACAGGTAAAAGAGTGGAAAAAACAAGGTTTAACCGTTGGGTTAGTTCCTACAATGGGAGCGTTGCATAACGGACACAAAAGCTTAATAGAAAAAAGCGTTGATAAGTGTGATAAGACTGTTGTATCAGTTTTTGTGAATCCGATACAATTTTGCCCAGGAGAGGATTTGGACAAATACCCGAGAACCCTTGAAGAAGATAATAAACTTTGTGATGAAATTGGTGCTGATATTGTATTTGCACCCACTCCTGCTGAAATGTACGGGGAAGGTCATATTCTGTCAAATGATTTTTTAACTTACGTAATACCTCCATATTTTTATACTGATAAATTATGCGGAAAATCCAGAGTCGGACACTTTGACGGAGTTTGTACGGTTGTCAATAAATTGTTTAACATAGTGCAGCCGGATTTTGCATTTTTCGGTAAAAAAGATATGCAGCAGTTAATAATTCTTAAAAAAATGGTACATGATTTAAATATTCCGTTAGAGATTATACCTTGCCCGATTGTTCGTGAACAGAGCGGTTTGGCACTTAGTTCAAGAAATAAATATCTGAGCGATAAAGGAAAAGTTGATGCTCTTGCATTAAGTAAACTTTTATTTAATATTAAGGCATGTTATAATAAAGGGGTAAATGATATAAAGGCATTATCAGAAACGGCGTATTCATTTTTGAACGAAAATCACGAGTTAGAATATTTGGAATTCAGAGATAAAGATACGCTGGAAGAGAAAAAATTTGCTGATGATAATACCGTTGTATTCATTGCGGCAAGAGTAGAAAATGTAAGACTTATTGATAATATAGAACTGAATTAATATAGAGGGTTGGTAGATATGGTAATGAATGCTAAAAATCTTCAAAGATTTGGAAAAGGAATTGAGCTTATCAGACATGTATGTATAGGTGCTCAGATTGTAATATTGATAAGTGTATTTATATGTGCGTTATCTGTTGCTTTGTCAGTATTTCAAAATCACGCATTGGATTTTATGAATCCATATATTAATTTCTTGAAGGATATTACATCATATATTTTTAGCGGTGAAGTAAAATCAACCCATCCGGATATAGACGGAAGAGCAGTTTTATTTGTTTTGTTCGGTATAATTCTTGCTTTCTTTATTTCTCAGCTTAAAATGGCTTGTCAGAGTTTTCTGGAATCAATTGCCGCTAAAGTTGTTGAAACAAAGAAAGTTGAAGTAGATCTTTTTAACAGAGACTTAAACAATAATTTGGAACAGTTCATTATGGAGCAGTCTAATTTTGTTATAGCCGCTCAAATAAGAGTTAAGTCCCTTATAAAAGATGGGTTTAGTTCAAAGATGCCGACTCCTGAAGAGCTTGAACAAATTAAGTTTGAAGTAATTACAAAATTCTTTGAAAAGTTAAAAACTACAGCAGGGTTGAAATTTTCAAAAGATGAGGATATTTTGCTGATTTCATCTAATAATATTAATAATTTTGATATTGCATTGGCACAAATTTGGAATGTGTTTACCAAATTAAAAGAAGAATATAAACTGAAACAAATATCTCCGAGAATAAAGATGGCAGTTGAATCATATCGTCCGTCTACCCCGATGCCGACAGCATACAAGACAATTCGTCCGTTGTTGAATTTAAACGCTCAAAACGAAGTCTTGTGCTATGGTAACTTTAAAAACAGATATGATTTGAAAAAGAATAATATCTTTAATTTTACTTTAAAAGGTAAGTATGATATGAAAGGTACTGATGAAGATACAGTATGGAGTATAGTTAATAAAAATTAACTTTATACTTGATTTTCAAAAAACTTTCTGATAATATAACTTCGTAGACCGCAGACAATTAGCTGGGGTTGGGGCAGAAAGGGCTCCGCGATTATAAAGCAGGCAGGTGAGAAAATCGGGCTTGTTATATGGTAATCGTAATTGGAGTCAGGTATAGTTCCCAATTTCATTAAATATCTTTCGAAGATGGCTAATCGAGGTTACACAAGTCGAAATAACTAAATTTGATAGTGTGTAATATTTTGCGGTTCCGAGTACGAGAATTGCAAAATTTTTTGTATTTGGACACACAAAGGTCGATAAAACAGTTAATTAAGTCTAAAGACTTAACACACGAACAAAGGAGCAAAAATGGCAACAAAAGCATTTAAATCAGAAAAAATAGATGCAATTAAGTCAAAAGTTGAAAAAGCTCAAGTAGCATTGGTTACTGAATATAAAGGCTTAACTGTAGAAGAAATCACTAACCTGAGACGTGAACTTCAAAAACAGGGCGGCGACTATATGGTAACAAAAAACACCTTAACTAAAGTTGCAGTAAAGGGTACTGACTACGAAGCTTTGACAGATTTGATGAAAGGACCTATCGCAATAGCATTCGGGTTTGAAGATCAAGTTAGTCCGGCTAAAATTGTATCTAAGTTTATTAAAGATACTAAAAAAGGAGAAATCCTTGGTGCAGTGATGGAAGGCAATTTATTGTCTGCTTCTGAAGCAAAAGCTCTTGCAAATCTTCCTTCAAAAGAAGAACTTTATGCAAAAATGCTTGGCTCAATCAATTCACCTGCAACAGGAATTACACTTGGTATCAATGGCGTTATGGCAGCACTTACAAGAGCTGTTGCAGCAGTCAGAGATCAAAAAGCTGCTTAATTGCAGCATAGCTGCTTGATATTATATCAGGCGAAAACAAATCAAAGTTACAAAACAAAAATTAAAGGAGAAAAATAATGAGTAATGTAGAAACTATTTTAGAATCAATTGAAAAATTGACTTTATTAGAAGCAGCAGAATTAGTAAAGGCAATGGAAGAAAAATTTGGCGTATCAGCAGCAGCTCCTGTAGCTGTTGCAGCAGCTCCTGCAGCAGCAGGTGCAGCTCCTGCAGCAGACGAAGCTTCTGAAGTTAACGTAATATTAGCATCAGCTGGTGCTAACAAGATTGCAGTTCTTAAAGAAGTTCGTGCTATCACAGGTTTAGGTTTGAAAGAAGCTAAAGATTTAGTAGACGGCGCTCCTAAAGCTATTAAAGAAGGCGTTAAGAAAGAAGATGCTGAAGCTATCAAGAAACAACTTGAAGCTGCCGGCGCAACAGTTGAAATCAAGTAGTTTGATTTTAG
>ONTD01000135.1 GCA_900320675.1 uncultured bacterium | reverse complement strand
GCACAAATGTTTTTTAACATTACTTTACATGATGACAAAAAAATTTTTGTCGGTACATTATACACTTTATGTTTGGTCTTAATATAATAAAACCTTATAATCCGATAATAAAAGTTTCTGCAGCAAAAGAATCTGATAGTGCTGCATTTAACAAATGTTCGGCAGCCATAGCTCCGTTAAAGTCTGATACCGTGGCGTTTAGCGGACGAGGTATTGACGTAACAAGATATAACAAGTTATTAAGAGAATTGCAAAGTACCTCGGAAGATGCAATTTGTTCTTTAGAAGATGCCGTAAAAGAATTTGAGGTTTTCAATATCAGTAACGAAATGAAGGCAAATTACATTTTGGCTTGTGCATACAAAGGTTATAAGGCAGATGTAGTAATAAATAAAAAAGCTCTGTTATCCTTAAAACGTAAGATGCTGGAAATTCAAGCAATACCGGATTTGGCGGAAGGTATTAAAAAATGTGTTGACAGCAAACATAAACTTTTTGATTCAAAGAAATTTAAAGATTTGTTTGATATAAGAAAACGTGCCAAAATCACGGATGTTGAACCATCATACAGGAGCGCGGAATATAGGTATGCGGAAGAAGAGAAGAAAAACAGAATTCTTGGAGTGCTTTCTTCTCAGTCCAAATCGGTCAATTTTCAGACTTGTGATTTCTTTAAGCCAATATCTGATTTGAGAGTTTCTGTTTTGAAAGGTTTGTATGAGGCTCATGTGAATAATTCCGAATTGCCGGAGAGCTTATATTTCAAAATGCTGGATGAAATTCAGAAAAATAATTTTGATTTGAGTAAAATTTATACCGACTATTATTCTAAATTAAATGAATGTCGTACTCTTGCCGAAGTTAAAAAAATCTATCCGGAATTGAAATTTGTTGATAAAAAACCTGAATATAAAAAAGGTTCTGCCCGTATGAATGTTAATAATTTACTCTCATATAGCAAATATTCATACGAAAAAGCAATTCTAAGTGCATTAAGACAAGGTAATGTAGATTTAATTCCAAAAAATTCCATAAACGTTCAGATGCACAATCATCAGATGAAATCTTTGTTATCGCTAAAAATTGCGGGATTCGATGTATCTACCCCGTCAGACGAATTGTTGAAAGTATTCAAAGAATGTAAAGATATAATTAACAAATATGGCGATATGCCCCAATTCGATACAAAAACATTGAATGATATAGCGATGAAAGAAGCTATTAATAAAAGCAGATATTGGGCTGATTACAGGGAAATGACTGCTAACGATGTTTGGATGCCTATAAGATTTATCAGAAATAAAAAAGATAAACCAAACGAGACCTATTACACAACTGACAGGCTTATAAATCAATATTTGGCAGGTCTTTACCTAAAAGGTCATGGAGTGTATTCTTCAAATCCGTTGAATTATTATGACGGAATAAATAAATTAACCTCAGATATGATTAATATTATTGATTATATGTATATGCCGTTGTACAGAAAAACTGAAAATATAAATAAAGTTGATAAAGAAGGTTTTGAAGAGTTTGTTAAAAGGTTCGATAGGGCTGCAATGGCGCGTTCCATCAACCATATTGAAAAAGTATTTCATTCAAATTTTATGGCTATGTATAATTCCGGAGAAAGATTGGAAAGATATTACTCAGAATTAAAAAAAGCTAAAGAATTAATACAGGAAAAAATCAAGTTATCCAAAGAAATCGTTAAAGCAAAACAGGAGATGACTCTTCCTAAAAAAGAAACTTGGGTACAGGGTGATCTTTTTGGCGGAAATATATAAATTAAAAAAGGCTTGAATTTTTATTCAAGCCTTTTAAACAGTTATTTTTCTTCAACCGGTGGTTTTGGTCTAAAGCCGTCTCTTGGCGGTATTTTTCCAATATTTTTCTTATGATTTTTTTCGAAGTTTTTTCTGCCTTCTTCTTTAATTTTCTTCAATTCCTTTTTCTGTTTGTCCGTAAGGATTGATTCAAATTCTTTCATATTTTTCATTTGGATTTCTCTTGCCTGATGTTTAAGTTCTTTGCATTCTTTTCTGAGTTCAACGATTTTTTCTGCTTGTGCCTCAGGTGCAAGTTTAGAACGTTTAACGGCTTCGATTTCTTCATGTTTAAGTTTTAGTTTATCCATAATAGGTTTAATTTCATCAAAACCTTTTTTGTGGATATCTTTTGCTTGAACTTTTTGCTCATCAGTTAATTTTAATCTTTTTTCAAAATTAACTTTATTTGGAGCCATAGGCGGTCTGTGCATCTTATTGCAAGGTTTTGCACATTGTGAAGGTTGTTTTACCGGCATAGTTTTTGCGGTTGCAGTTTCTTCTGCAAAAGCTTGAGTTGACATTGCAAGTGCCAATATACCTGCTAATAATAAAATTTTCTTCATGATTTGTACCCTTTCTTAATTTTAAAGTAAATCTTCCAGCTCATCAGCCAATTGCTTTTTCGCATTATATAAGCGAGATTTGATAGTACCTACAGGACATTTTAGTTTTTTTGCACAGTCCTCATAGGAGTAACCGTATACTTCACAAAAGATAATAACATCCTTGAATTTAGGTTTTAAATTGTTGATAGCATTGGAGATGCGTTTTTGTCTGTCATTTGTGATAAGTCTGAGTTCCGGAGACTCTTTCTTATCTTTTATGATATCAAAGGTGGTATCTTCTTCGTCGGTTAGTTTTTCATGTTTAACAACCGATGATTTAAGATAGTCTTTGGTAATATTTTTTGTTATTGTGGAAATCCAGCCTTTAAGACTCCCTTTTTCTTCGTACTTATCTGAATTTTTCCAGATTCGGACATAGACTTCTTGTTCCAAATCTTCATTGTCGTTACCGGAAATCATTCGTATTATATTTTTTACATTTTCTTTATTTGCTTTTATAATCTCTTTTAAATCCATTAATTCACCGTAATTAAGCCGTAAGAGTCTACAGGAAGTCCGTAATCCTCTAATGTAAGCGTTTGTCCGTACATTATGGTATCCCGAACATCTGAATTGAAATTAATAACACCCAATCCTGAAACAAAAAATATCAGCGCAAATGAGGCACAAGCGAGTTTAAGCTGCGCTCTGTTTTTTCTTTGAGCCTTTATTTGAGGTGCAACTTCCGCAATCAGGGAAGATACTTTTTGCATTCTTTCGTGTTCCTGCTTGCAGTCTTCACAGGTTTCGATATGCGCCAACAGTTGTTCTTCGGTGCCGAATGTCATTATTCCTTCGTATTTTGTGCATTTATTTTCCATGTTTTTAACCTCTATGTTATTATAACGAATTTAAAAATATTTTGTTCATTTTTATTAAAGATTTGTAAATAATGTTTATGTTCTATTAAGTATTGTAGACAGTATTTTTAATTTTTTATATAATAGATTTAGGAGCCTAATTTATGGATAATGAGCAAGAACAAAATAATAGCGGGGCATCAGAAACAGAGTCTGACAAACCAAAAGTTAATCAAAAAATTGCAAAAAAGGTAAAAGATAAATCTAAAAAACACAAACGAAAAATAGTGTTCTATTATTCCTTTTTAACTTTTGTGTTGTTATTTTGCATTATTCAGGTTGGATTTAGTGTTATTTTAAATACCTCAAAAACTATTGCTTATATCGGTAAAATAAAGACTATGAATAAAGTTAGAGATGAAGCAGAACAAAGAAATAAAGATTTAAAAAATGATATTAAGTTGTTTTCAAAAGCGTCAAGTCTTGAAGAAATTGCAAGAAATAATTTAAAAATGGCTGGTAACAAAGAAGTTTTGGTTATTATAAACAATCCTCAGCCGTCTCAAGATCAAGACAAGAAAAAAGACAAAAAGAAAAATAAAAAAAATGATAAAGAAAATTAATTCCGGAGTATAAATATGGCGGAAAATGAAGAGTTATTATTATATATAAAACGGGCGTTTGAATTAAAAAATCAAGAATGTTATAAACAGGCGGTAGAGATGTTGTATAAAGCTATTTCTTTAGAGCCTGATAATGCTGAAATTCTCTATCAGCTTGGTGAAATGTATTATTTGATGAAAAATTATGCAAGGGCTATTCAATATCCTGAGCAAATATTAAGAAATGAGGAAAATCATATTCCGGCACTGGATTTAATGAGAAAGATATTTATAAAACAGGGTGAATTATATTCAGCAAAGGAAGTTGCCGAAAAAATATATGTATTAGAAAAAACTCCGGAGAATTTGTCCGAGTTACTTGATATATACGGCAGATTAGGACTGTTTACTGAATTTGACAAATATCAAGATGAAATTATAAAAAGTGAAAAGTGCTCCTATGTTTGTGCAAAATCTTATTTTAAAGCCGGAGATTATGAAAAAGCGGAATTGTATGTCAATTATGCCTTGGAAATCAATTCGGGTAATGATGAATATAGAATTCTGAAAGGCAAAATATTTTTTGAGAAAAATGAATCATTAAAGGCAAGAGAGATTTTTTCTTCGTTTGATAAAAATACGCAAAATCCTGTTGTACTAAATTATCTGGGACTTTTTGCGTTGGAAGATTTTAATTTTGTTGAAGCAATAAAAGATTTTTCAAAAGCAGTTAATATAGACAAAACTGTTTCAAAATATTCTTACAATTTGGGAAACGCATATTTCTTGAACGGTTGGTACAAAGAAGCTGCCGATGCGTATCAAAATGCAATTTGTATTGAACCGGATAATTATGATTATAGGTATTCATTGGCGTATCTATATTATGAATATTCAAATTTCAGCAAAGCAAAACAAGAAGTTGATTATATTTTGGAAAATAACGGCAAACATGCCGGAGCAAAAGTTTTACGAGCACTTTTGTTGTTTAAAGATAAAAATTACATTGAAGCTGAGAAAATATTGTTATCAAACTTGAATGCCGGCTTAACCGATGAATTTACGATATCCTCTTTGGCTAAAATAGAGATAGAACTCGGCAAATTAACTTCCGCTCAGCAATATATGTCTGATTTGATAAATAGATTTCCTGATAACCTAAAATATAAATGTGATTTGGCTGAAATTTATATAAAAGAAAAAGCCTACGATAAGGCGTTAGAGTTGTCGCAAGAAGTTTTAAAATTGAATTTAAATTACATCGACGGATATATAATCGGTGCAAAGGCATCTATATTGGCAGGTGATTATGATAGCGCAAAAGAGTTTGCTCAAAATGTTTTATCAATTGATATAAATTGTGCTGCCGGATATTATTATCTTGCTGTGGTCAGAAAGTTTGAGAATGATTACGACGAAGCTATTGAGTGTATGAAAAGAGCAATAACTTATGATGTCTCAAATCCCGAATATTATGCTGAGATGGCAGAAATATATAAATTATCGGGAGACAATAAAACTGCATTTGATTATATAAAAGAGGCTGAAAGTATTGATGATTCCGAGAAATATAAAATATTATACAAAGAATTTGCAACACTTAACCGAAAATAAAATTTGACGCTTAAATAAATATCAGTATAATGTAAATATCGATTGAGGATTAAGAGGAGATTTCAAAGAGTATGAATTTGAAAAAAATATTGATAACTTTAGCAGTCATAGGACTAATGCCGCTTTCGGTAAATGCGAAGTCGGATGATATCATTATTCCTGCTAATTTTCCGGATAAGTATGATAAAGAATATGTCAAATCAATAATGCCTGTTTATAAATCCGTAAGTAAAGAACCTGTTGTTATGGTTGCTCTTGATATGTTGATAGGCACAAACGGAGAATTTTCAAGAAATGCAATTCTTGGTAATAATTTAAGCCAAAGACCTATGAAAGTCGAGTTTAAAAATTTGAGTGAAATCAAAGAGGAATATAAAAATTTTGACGCTTTGGGATGGAAAAAAGGAAAAAATTTATTTATATATATAAATGCAAAACACAAGGATACCCCTCCGGGAGCGTTGGCTGCGTTATTATCTCATGAGGCTTTGCATCAGGATGAATACAATTCTGTTGCCGAAGAAACGTATGCTTGGACTATGGAAGCTGCTGTGTGGAGTGAAATTTTAAGAATATACCCTGAAAGTGATGAAAATCTTGACTCCCTCGTAAAAAGAGAAAATAATTTGAAAAAAATGTTTGAAAAAGGAAATTATTCAAGCAAATATATTCAAAAGGAAATTCGTGTAAATCCGGGATATAAGAATTTACCGCAAACTTCACCGGGATTTGAGACTCTTTAGTATTATTTGTATATAAATTTTAATATCTCACCTTCCTACCGAAAAAGTATATTGATTATCAAATTTTGTTGATGTTTAATACTGGTATGAAGAGAAAGAAGTTATATATATTTATAGGTATGGTAGTTGCATTATTCGGGTTGAATAAGGCATTTATGGTGTTTAACAACCCTATAATGACAGGTAATGAAGAACTCATAAACCATGATTATATATCTTCTCAAAAACTCGTTGAAAATGTTTGGAATATAGTCAAAAAACATTACTATGATCCTACAATGAACGAACAGGATTGGTATCGTTGGAAACATCGTTACGACGGACAAATTAAAAATGATGATGATGCAAAAGTTGCAATTGATACTATGCTTGCCAGTCTTAATGATCCTTATTCCAGATTTATGGATAAGGAAGAATATAATGAGCAAAATACTTCCATAAATTCTAAAATATGCGGAATAGGGGTAAATATAATTTCTGATGCCGGCAAAATTCGTATTATTAACGTAATAGACGGAACCCCAGCACAAAATTCAAACCTTCAAGCAGGAGACGTAATTCTGGATATAGACGGGAAAGAAACCAGCGGTTTGTCTGTTTCCGAAGTCGCTAACCTCGTTAGAGGGGCTGAAAATACCCCTGTACAAATTACTATTCTTCGTAATAGTGATAAGCTGACTAAAAAAATTATAAGAAAAGAAATAAAAATTAAAACTGTAAAAAGTTCAGTGGATAACAGGATAGGCTACATACAAATAAATAGTTTTATAGGTTCTACCACTCCAAATGAATTTTTAGAGGCTGCCGAACGAACAAAAAACACCGACGGTTTGGTAATTGACTTGCGTGGTAATACCGGTGGGTTACTGCCTAATGCAATTTTTATCGCAAACTTATTTATCCCCGAAGGTAAATTGGTAAGTATTGTCGGTAGAAACGGTTATAAATACGATATCCAAGCACAAAATACTGACTTTAGAATAAATAAACCGGTTGTAATACTTGTTGACGGCGGCAGTGCAAGTGCCAGTGAAATATTCTCAGGTGCTATGAAAGATTATAACAGGGCTACTTTAGTCGGTACTAAAACTTTCGGTAAAGGTATGGTTCAAAAAATTATCCCGCTTGAAAATGAAACAGGACTAAATCTTACTGTAGCAAAATACCTTACCCCTTCCGGTACCGATATTAATAAAAAGGGTATAAACCCTGACATTGAGGTGCAATTCACGGAAAAGAATCTCCGAAATAAAGAAGATGTTCAGCTGCAAACTGCCAAAAATATTCTGTCAAAAATGATTAGCAAAAACTAAAATACTAATCTAGGTTATTGTTATTAGTAATTTTTCATCACTGCTGTGGCAGTTAGTTTCGGTTCTTAAAAATTTGTCAAGCAAAATAGGTACATATTTTGCGTGAAGTGCGGAAAAATCAAAGATAAATTCATTAATTCCGGCCTTTTTGAGCTTTTCAATGTCCTCAAAATCTTCAAGAACTTTGTCTTCAAACATGTGCATCCTGCAAAATCCGTCGCAGGTAAACGGAAATATTTTATTTAAAGACGGATCTTTAAGGGCAAATCCCCCTTTATGGCAAGGTGCGGCACAGGATAATCTTGATATAATCGCACTATCGTTATTTAGCGGACATAATCCCAAGCTCGGAACTCTTATATTGCCGGCTATTGTATATTTTTTATTTGGTATAGTTTGTTTTATTTTTTTTGCGGTTTGTATTGCCAGCTCAATATCATCGAATGCAGTAAAATCTACCGTACTGATTGGGGCAAGATTATTAAGACACTTTATTGAGAGGCTGTTCAAAAGATTTATACCCTGTCCGATTTCAATAGGTATATGGTTAATGTCATTATCATTTATGAATGTCCAAAAATATCCTATGTTGTTTATTATTACGCTATCCGGTTCGGAATCATTCAACATAATTCTTTTACCGTATTCGTATACTCTGTCAAAATCTCTTTCGATAAGTATTCTGGGTGTTGATAATTGAAATTTTATACCATATTTTTTACAAAACTTTTTTACTTTCGTTGTAAGTTCGCAAAAACTGCTTGTCGATAAGTCGGATGTCGATAATATCTCTCCATATTCTATTGAATATACAGGGTTTGTGCCAATTTTTTTAATATAATTTGCAAGCTCTTTTATTTGAGCCAATTCCGATAATCTTAAATTAATTCTGCAATTTTGTATTTTATTAAGGTCTATATCTTTGTTTATTTTTGTTCTTTTTATATTCCATTCAAAGGTTTCAATGTTGCGGCTGAATTTGAAATTTTTGCCATCAGCACAAATCATTTCTCCTGAAAAATGATTTGTTTGGTATATGCTTTTCCTTACGTGCTTAAACGGAAGTTTTTGTTTCTTAAATAGTTTTGGTTTATCAAGAATTTTTTGGACTAATTCAATTCCTTCTAAAATATCTTCGGAAGTTTCAAATTTTCCTTTTATGACAACCTTATCTATTGCTCCGGATTGCTTAATTTCTTCCGCACAGTAAGGTAAATTATCCGTGTCTATCGCAAG
>ONTD01000136.1 GCA_900320675.1 uncultured bacterium | reverse complement strand
TTTTCGTTAATGATATTGTATAATTCAAATCCGTTTTTTAAAATCTTTTTAAGTTCAAATACTGAAGATATTGCGGTATTAATACTTTTAACTAACTTTTTATCTCCTGCTTTTAAATCGTTTTTTTCCATATACAATTCAGGAATACTTTTATATGTTTCTCCCAATCTTCTTTCAAAAATATAATTAAAACATGCAGCTTGAAAGCTCATTGCAGAATTTCTGTTTGCACCTATTGTTTTTAAATATTCCTGAAAATCCGGCGTAATTGACGGATCTGTTTGTATAAAGCTTGCCAATGCTTTAATGGTATCATTAATTTCTTGAATTTTATCTGTTACAGGCATATATATCCCCCTCTTTTATTATTTTAAATTTTACTCAAAAATATATATTTTTTCAATAGCCGCCTTATTGTTTATTTAATTTTGGTTTGGATATACTCTAAAACTTCTCTGTGAATTTCATCTATAGATTTATCGGAACTGATAACTTTAACACGTTCCGGTTCTTGTTTGGCTATTTCAAGAAACCCTTTACGAACGTTATTAAAAAATTCAACACCGGAAGATTCCATTCGGTCTTTTTCCTGTCCTACTCTTGACATGGATGTTTCTATATCAATATCAAAAACAAATGTTATATCAGGTTTTCTGTCCCCTGTTGCGAGATTATTAAGCATTCTTAATTTATCGATATTAACTCCTCGTCCGTATCCTTGATAAGCAATAGTGCTATCTGTATGTCTGTCGCATAATACGATTTTACCGTTTTCTATTGCAGGGTTAACGATTTTGTCAATATGTTGGGCTCTGTCCGCTAAAAATAAAAAACTTTCAGCCTTTGAAGAAACTTCTCCATCGTAATGCAGAAGTATTTCTCTTATTTTTTCGCCTAAACCCTTAGCTCCGGGTTCACGTGTAATAACAACTTCATATCCTTGTGTTTGCAAATATTTTGCGAGTAAATCCATTTGTGTGGTTTTACCGCAGCCGTCTACTCCCTCAAATGTTATAAATAAACCTCTATTTATCATGTTTTCCCTTTAATTATTTTATTAAGTTATCATAATGTTCGTTATAGAAATCACCGAATTTGTCTTCTAAAATTGCTTGTCGGCACTTTTGTGAAAATTCAACTAAGAATTGAATGTTATGAATGGATAGTAATGTTGCCGCAGTAGCTTCTTGACATCTGAACAGATGTCTGATGTACGCCCTTGAATGATTTTTGCAAGCATAACAATTACAACCCTCTACAAGTGGTTTGGAATCATCCCAAAATTGTTTATTTTTAATATTTTTCTTTCCTTCCCACGTAAAGAATGAACCGTGGCGGGCATTTCTTGTCGGCAGTACACAGTCAAACATATCAATCCCGCGTTTTATTCCATCCAGCAAATCCTCAGGAGTACCTACACCCATAAGATACCTAGGCTTATTTTCAGGTAAAAGAGGTGCTGTAAATTCTACAAAATGGTTTTTTATATCGGCAGGTTCTCCAACACTAACCCCGCCTATAGCATATCCTACCGCATCATATTCTGAGATTACTCTTGCGCTCTCTTTTCTTAAATCATCAAAAAATGCCCCTTGAACAATCGGAAATAACGCTTGTCGAGGATTTGTTTTTGCTTTAAAACATCTTTCCAACCAACGATGAGTTCTTTCCATAGCAGCCTTTGCGGTATCATAATCACAAGGATACGGAGCGCATTCATCAAATGCCATAATAATATCAGCTCCGATATCCTGCTGAATTTCCATAGAAACCTCAGGCGATATAAAGTGCTTTTTGCCATCTTTCGGATCTCTGAATTCTACTCCGTCTTCGGTAATTTTTCTAAGATGCGATAATGAAAACACTTGGAATCCGCCCGAATCTGTCAAAACCGGTTTGTGCCAATTCATCCAGCTATGAATTCCACCGAACTGTTTTATTAATTTTGTACCGGCTCTTAAATATAAGTGATACGAATTTGCGAGCATAATCTGAGCACCTGTATCCATAATCTGGTCTGATACAAGCGTCTTTACCGCAGAATTTGTCCCTACAGGCATAAATATTGGAGTTAAAATTGTTCCGTGCGGAGTATTAAAAACTCCTGCTCTTGCTCCGGTTTGTTTACAAGTATGGACAAGCTCATAACTAAAATAGTTATGAGCATCATCTCTTTTTATTGAATTTTCATTATTGAACTCTTCACTGTTCACGCTTATTTCTCTCTGATTAGCCTAAATCTTCTATGACACTTTCTGCCATGTTTTCGTATTCATCACAAAGTTCTTCCGGTTTGAAGTATATTGCGATTTCTCTTTCTGCACTTTCCACAGAATCAGATCCGTGTACAACGTTATATTCCATAATTAAGGCGTAATCAGCTCTGATTGTACCAACCTCGGCTTCCATCGGATTGGTTTTACCCATAAGGTGTCTTGCGCCTGCTATAACATTGTAGCCTTTCCATACCATTGCGACGATAGGTCCGCTTTGAATGTATCTCAGAAGTCTTTCATAGAATGGTTTACCTTTATGCTCCCCATAATGTTTTTCTGCCATTTCCTGAGTTACATCAAGCATTTTTAACCCGATTAGTTTAAATCCTTTATTCTCAAATCTTTTGATGATTTCTCCAACTAACCCTCTCTTGACGCCATCAGGTTTTACTGCAATAAAAGTTCTCTGTTCTTCCGGCATAATATCCTCCTCATTCTCTAAGCCATATTCTTAATAGTATCATAAAACTTTTTCGGTGTCCATTTTGCCAAAATAATGTTTAAGCATTAACAGCATAATAATGCATAAACTTACGGCAGCACTGACTAGCCCTATCCAAAAACCCATAATTCCCATGTTATATTTGAACGCAAGTGTGTACCCAAGAGGAATTGACAGTAACCAATATGCAATAAAGTTAGCTAATAGCACTATCTTTGTCTTTTTTATACCCTTGTATATTCCGGATAGTGCAACCTGTAGTCCGTCAAAGAGTTGAAATCCCGCAAGAATATATAAAATCGGTACACATATCTTTATAAGAGCCGGATCTTTTGTAAATAATCCTACCAGAGTGTCCGGAATGCTTAAAAATACCATAGCACTGCACGCCATAAACCCGACACAAATTAAAGTCCCGATTTTTGCATAGTTTTTTAAGTCAATATAATTTTTTGCTCCGTTTGAAAACCCTACTTTAACGGCGATTGCGTTTGAAATAGCAAGCGGGACCATAAAGGACACCGTAGTAAGGGTACATACTAAATTCTGTGCAGCCGCATATACTCCGGCAACTCTGCCCATTACAATCGCAATCAGATTGAATGCAACAAATTCCACAAGGATTGCAACCGATATAGGCATGCCAATTTTAATTAACTGTTTGTAATAGTCGAATTCCTTGTAGTTTCGAAACTTCATTAATGCAAAACAGTATATCAATAGGGCTATTCCCATAAAATACCTGACTATAAAACTTGCAATTGCAAGTCCTACAACTCCCATTTCCGGTATTGGTCCGTATCCGAATACAAGCATTATATTTAAACCTATATTCAGAAAAACGGCAATAAAGGTTAATAGGTTTGGAAACAGTACAATCTCAAAGGCTTGCAAAAATTCCTTCATAGCAGCGTGTAAATATCCGCCAAATGTTGCAAATGCCGTTATGAAGATGTATTGCTTAATCATTGGAACAAGGTGCGGCTCAAAATTCAATAAATCTATTAGCGGAATAACCCCTAAAACCAGCAGCATTACAATAAATGCCAGACTCATTGAAAATCTTAGCGTGGGATAAAAATATTTTTTTGCGGATTGATTAGCTCCCCTAAAGTTTGATAATAGCGGGGAAACGCTCACAATAAGACCGATTCCGAAGGTCTGAATACAGTTAGTGATAGCTGTTGCAATACTAATTGCAGCAAGTGTATTTGTAGAGTGTTGTCCTGCAATTAAAACATCCCCTGCTCCTATAAGTATAAATCCAAGATTTCCTAATATAATAGGCAGGGCAATGTTTAGTAATTCTTTAATGTATTGCTTTGTTGAAAATACCATCCTAAAATCATTATATCACGTAAAATAATTTCTGTTGTCAATAAAGTTTTTTTAGAAATTTTGACTTTTGGAAAAATATCATTATATACATATTGAAATCTCATATAAACGGATGATTTTATTCCAAATTACTAAATTAACATGTATTGTGTCCGTTAATATATATGAGTAAGTAGAGGTAGTATAAATGAGATTAAACGGCGGAATTGAATATCAACATGACGGGATTAGAACCCCTATTTATGCTATGCAGGTTCAGCAGGAGCTTATGAGCATCCATAACGGTAACGTTATCGGATTTGATAAAGTCGGTTATCAAAGACAAGAAGCTGTTGTCTCATCTTTTACCGAGTATCTCGGGGTTCACGGAATTTCGACTTCTACTGATGATAAAGTCGGACGTATTACTATGACAAAAAATCCGTTGGATTTTGCTATTGCAGTTAAAGGATATTTTCAAATAGAAACTCCTAACGGCGTTAAATTGACAAGAGACGGCAGATTTAAGATGGATAAAGAAGGTAATATTTTGACGCTTGAAGATAACAAGGTATTGTCCGAATCAGGTGTCCCAATTAAACTCCCGTTTGTTCCTGATTCTATCGAAAAAATCAGAGTTACTGACGAAGGGAAGATGACGGTATTTAATGATAAAACAAGAAAACTTGAAGCAGTTGCCACTCTTGGTATTGTTGATGCAAGAGGAATGCTTGTTGAAGAACCTGTTATTAAGCAAGGTTACTGTGAGTTTTCTAACGTCGCTATGGCAAACGAGTTCATGGAAATGATGCCTATTGTCAGAAATTTTGAGGCAAACAGGCAGATGTTTTTAATTCAAAATCAAAATTTACAAAAAGTTATAAGCCAATTGGGTTCAGCAACGTAAGGAGAGGTGAGATAGATTATGCATAATTTACAAGGTATTATCAGACGCAGTACATCAAATGCTCTTAATCAATGGGAGCGTTTAGGGTATGTTGCAAATAACTTCTCAAATATGAATACAAAAGGCTATAAAAGTGTGAGGTTTGAACAGTTATTATCTGAGGACGGGTATTTGACCGGTGCTGTCAGAACTGACTACCGCCAAGGCTCAATGCAAATTACAAGCAATCCTTTTGATGTTGCTATTGACGGACAGGGATATATCCCTGTGTTTTCCAAAAAAGGTGAAGTTGCGTATACAAGAGACGGTGCATTCAAACAAGGTGAAGGCGGGTTTCTGGTTACTTCAGATGACTGGATTGTAGGCAACGGAATAAAAATTCCGGCAAATGCTTATAGGTTTGAGATTAAACCAAACGGCGAAGTCTTTGCTTATGAAAAAGGGGATACAAAAGGTAAAAAATTAGGTACCATTCCTCTTGTTGTTTTTGATAATCCTGAGGGCTTAGATTTGGCGGATAATAATAAACTTAGACCAACTGATGAGTCAGGGGAACCTCAATTATTGAAAAAACATGAAAGATTTTGTCAAAATCAACTCGAAAATTCAAACATAAGTGTATTTGGTAATGTTACGGATATGCTTAGGTTAAACGCATCAATGCTTGCAAGTACTAAGATGATGAAAGTTGTTGATGATATGTATAATAAGTCAATTAATATAAGAGAATCTTAATAACTGAAAGGATAATTTATTATGTATTCACCGTTAGACAGTATGGGTAAAGTTGGATTAATGTTAGATTTGGTCTCCCAAAGGCAGGTCGCTTTGGGTGATAATCTTGCTAACGTTCATACTCCGGGGTACGTAAGAAAAGATATTAATTTCGCTGAATATTTGAGTTCTATGAATAGTCCGCTTGAAACTAAGCTTTCTCAAAAACTTGGTCCTTCTGCGATTATTGAAGAACATTTTCAGGAAATTATACGACCTGATAAGGAATTATTAGAAATTCAAAATAACGCACTGATTTATAATATGGCTACACGCAGAATGTCGAATATTATAACTCAGATGAAAACAGCGATAAATGTCGGTAAGTAAAGGTAATACGGGGTAATAATTATGGGCATACTTGAAGCAATTGATATAGGCGGTAATGCATTAAGAGCACACGGTTACAGGCTGGATGTTCATACTAAGAATATAGCAAACGTTGATACTCCTAATTATGTCAGAAAAATACCTATTTTGAACGCAACCGAAGATATCTCTTTTCACGGTTTGATGAATGAAATGAAGGAAGATGTGTTTGGTGTCGGAACTTTACCTTATTTGCAAGGCGGAGTTGTCTTTAACGGAAGCATTGAAGATCCTACTCTCGGGGATAAAATTTATAAGCCGGGACATCCGGATGCTGATGCAAACGGATACATAAGAGCATCTAACGTGAACCCTACCGTTGAAATAGCAGATGCTATTTTGGCACAGAGAGCGTATGAAGCAAATTTGGCTTTGGTTAATATAAGTAAATCCATGGCGCAAAAAGCTATTGAAATTGGCAGATAAGCTTAAGATTTATTTTTTTTAGATGCTTTCTTTGAGTCCCACTTAGGAAATCTTGAGTCAAAATACAAAAGATATTTGGTATTTTTCCCAAACAAATACATTCTAAGAGCCTTTATTGACTCTTTGGTTAAAAGGTATCTTTTTTCTCCAAAGGTATTAAAATTGTAATTTTCTACGTATTTTGCAAGATTGTAGTTACATAACCAGTAATATAGAGTTGTTTTATGAACGTTAATCAATTCGGATAATTCTTTTACGGATATACTTTTTTT
>ONTD01000138.1 GCA_900320675.1 uncultured bacterium | reverse complement strand
TTAAAAAAATATTACGATTTACCGTATGACGAAAATTGTATGCACGAATTTGTATTAACAGGCGAAAGGCAAAAAGCGAAAGGGGTATCAACTTTAAATATAGCTAAAAGGCTTATGGATGGTAATACCCATCCGCCAACGGTATATTTCCCGTTAATAGTTCACGAAGCCATTATGATTGAGCCGACAGAATCAGAAACAAAAGAGAAATTGGATGAATTTATTGAAACAATGATACAAATAGCAAAAGAAGTTGATACAGAACCGGAAAAAGTTTTATCGGCGCCACATACCACACCGGTTAAAAAAGTTGATGAGACTCTTGCGGCAAGACATCCTGACTTGAATTTTAAAGGATAATAATATGACAAACAGTTCAAAAAAAATAAAAGTAGCATTTCCCCACATGGGTTTAATATACATAGCGTGGTCAGCAGCTCTGAGAAAAATCGGAGTGGAACCATTTATCCCGCCGTACACAAGCAAAAAGACACTATCCTTAGGTACAAAGAATTCACCTGAAGCAATATGCCTGCCATATAAGCTTATTATGGGGAATTTTATAGAAGCAATCGAAGGCGGTGCAGACTATGTAGCAATGATTACATCACCCGGATGCTGCAGATTAGGCGAATACGGTATTGGAATAAATCATGCACTTGCTGATATGGGTTATAAGGCGAACTATATTGAATTAACCTTATACGACGGCATAAAAGGAATGTATGATTTTTTAAAAAAAGTTTCAGGCAAGACAGATTATGTACTATTTACAAAGGCAATAGTTCTTGCAATACGCAAGGTGTTTTTACTTGATGATTTACAAGCAAAATTATCATACTGCAGAGCAAGAGAAAAAGTATACGGCAGTTCGGAGAAAGCCTTTAAAAAAGCCCTAAAAATTGTTGATGAGGCAATGAATACACGCAGCATGAATAAAGCCAAGAAAGCCGCTTTTGAAATAATGGATACGGTCGAATTAGACGAGAGTCGAGAAGTTTTGTATGTAGATATCACCGGAGAAATTTACCTTGTATGCGACAAATTTTCCAATCAAGATATAGTAAAAGAACTTGGCAAAATGGGTGTACAAACAAGAAAAAGTCTTACGGTAAGCGGATTTTTAAAGGATGCAATAATTCCTAAAATATTTAGAAAAGGAGAAACGCACCTACAAAGAGCAAACCGAATGGCAAAACCTTATCTTATGAGAGATATCGGCGGAGATGCATTGGAATGCGTATCTGATGTAGCTTATGCAGATGAAAGAGGTATTGACGGTATAATACACATAAGCCCGTTTACTTGTATGCCGGAAATAATGTCACAGAATATATTTCCTGCAATGAGAGAAAATTGTGATGTACCTATTTTACCGCTAATTATGGACGAACAGACAGGGAAAGCAGGATATTTAACACGTCTTGAAGCTTTTGTAGACTTGATGAGAAGGCGAAAAAGAAAATTGGCAGCAGAAAAGAATACAAAAGAAGCAGTTGTTAATAAATAAGGTGAATGGTTATGTTTAAACTCTATAAACAAGCATTTAAAACAACAAATGAAGGAATAATTTTAACAATTCCGCTGGCATTATTTTGGTGGCTCATAACGCTATATATAGAATTTTCAAAAAGCGTCGTCGACACATATCCGGAAATGATTTTATCCGGAGTAACAATGTTGTTTACAACAAGCGCATTTTGTGCCGGCTGGTTTTACATGGTAAAAAAATGCGTAAAACTTACAAAAAAACAATTTATTTTTGATAAAGATAAAGACAATGAATCTATAAAGCTTATAAAAGCTATGCCAAACGGCATTGGACGATTCTTTCTGCATTTTGTAGTTGTTTGCTTAATGTTTGTGGGGATTGCCCTTTTGATGTTTTTCTTAATAATGTCCTTAGGGTATGATTACGTAAGAGAAGTCATGAATATTCTGACGGATGCCGGTGTAACTTCACTTAATACCGCAGACATTCAATTATTTATTAATCAATTGCAGCCGGAGCAAACAATGGAATTGTTCCGAAAAATATATCCGCCGGTATTAAAATCAGCCGCAGTAATAATTTCAATACCGACAATATTCTCGTTTTTAATGTTATTGTGGATACCTGAAATCGTATATACATTTAAAAATCCGGCAATAGCATTATTCACATCAATAAAAAAAATATTTATACACTTTTTTAAATCAGTAAAATTATATATTTATATAACCATTATTCAGGTACTAATATCAACAATGGGACCATTTTCACTGATAAATCCGATATGTTACCTGCTAATGATAGTCGTATACTTTTACTTTTTGGTGTATGTAGTCGTGTTAATATTTTCATACTATGAACAAGAATTCAGAAAGCACAAAGATGAAAAAGCCATCATTAATAGCGATAGTGGGACCGACAGCGAGCGGTAAAACAGAATTTTCAATAAAACTTGCAAAAAAAATTGGCGGTGAAATCGTTTCTGCTGATTCAAGACTTGTGTATAAAGGATTTAATACGGTATGTGCAAAGCCTACGCTAGAAGAACGCTGCGGGATACCACATTATATGATGGATTTAATTGAACCTGAATACGAATACAGTGCAGCACTATACGCAAAAGAAGCACGCAAAGTAATAACAGAAATCTTATCACGAGGTAAAAAACCTATAATAGTCGGGGGAACCGGATTATATTTCAGACTTCTTTTAGAAAACTATGATTTACCGAAAGTGCCGCCGGATTACGCATTAAGAGAAGAGTTAAAAGAATATCCGACAGATAAGCTTGTGGACATACTCTACGAACTGGATCCAAATGCGATTGAAGAATTGGAATCTCCAAACGACAGAAAAAAACTGATTCGAACTATTGAAATTGTAAAAAATGGCGGTTCAGCACTTTCAGAAATAAGAGGTATAAAAAACGAATCCGAGTATGAAGTAGAGTGGTTTGGAAAGAATTTCCCTCGGGAAGAATTATACGACCGAATTAATAAAAGAGTGGACAAAATGCTTGAAAATGGCATGATTGAAGAAACTCAAACTCTGTTAAAGAAACATGGACGTATTCCAAATATTACAGAGACAATCGGTTATCGGGAAATAATATCATATCTGGACGGCAAATTAACGCTTGAAGATGCTCTTAATCAGTTAAAACAGAATACAAGGCGATATGCCAAAAGACAACTTACATGGTTTAGGCGAAACGATAAAATCAAGTGGGACTTTTATCCTGAAATCCTTAAAAAATAACAATTTACACTTTTGTCTTAACACTAAAATAATGATACAATATGAAGGTAAATAATTAAGGGGTATGTAATAATGAAAAAAATTTTTAAGAAACTCGGATTAGGTATTCTATACACACTTGCCGCAATATACATAATCTTTCTTATATTACCGATAATAATAAATCCGTTTCTGTCATCTTACAGTGAACAGATATCTAAAATGGCAGAAGAATCATGCGGATTAAAAATTAAAATTGAAAAACTCGGTATTATAACAACCCCTAAACTAACTGTCGGCATCAGAATAAAAAATATAACGGCAGCAATTCCAAATGGAGATGAATTTTTATCCGCAGATAATTTAAAAGCTAAATTATCACTCATACCGCTTGTATCAAAAAAAGTAGAAGCTGATGTTTTCAGCATCGACAATATAGACTTAGCCTTAAAAATAAAGCCGGACGGGAATTTAGAAATAATTGATTATCTTCCGGATGCAAATAAAGAAGAAACGAAGGAACAATTAACCGAACTTCCTTTAGGCTTAAAGCTTTCAAATAAGCTTCCTAATATTTATGTAAGAGAATACTGTCTTTCTATGATAGATATGAAAAGCCGGAAAGAATATACTCTGCAAGGCGGAAATTTAAAAATCACTGACTTTATAATCAACAAAAAAATAAAAATTACAACAGGCGGAATTGCAAAACTTGATGGCACAGAACAATTCAGCTACGACATAAAAATATTAAATAAGATTATGCCGGAAGTGGAACTAAATGATTTGATATTTGCTCAAGTAGGAACTACGGAAGAAATCGAGGATAATACAAAAATTCAAGAGGCGCCAAAGCCCCTTCCATTTAGCATCTTTGACATATTTGAAGGTATTAAACGGAGCGGACTTAGTGCCGATTTAAAAATTAATACTACAATTTCAGGAACTCCAAAAGACATACATATACTGGGGCTTATTGATATTAATAAATTATCTATGCTTATTAACGGAGAAAGGCTGCCGGACGGGCATATAAAATTTAATTTCAAGGGGAAAAAGGCATTAGCGGATATTTCGCTTTACACCGCAAAAGATGAACTTACAACAGTGCTGGGAGAAATTAATCACGGTAAAAATCCACACCTTGATTTAACAATAAAATCAAAAGCCGGCATTAATAATATTTTCAGCGTTATAAAAAGTATAGCAGCCTCATTCAATTATAAAGAGCTTGATACCCTTACTGCGACAGGAAATATTGATGCCGACTTTAATATAAAATCCGACCTAAAACAGGTCAAATCAAACGGATATCTCAAAATTCCGTCAGCAACAGTAAGGTATGCTTTATACAATATTTTTATTGACAAAATTAATGCTGATATTAACCTTGATAATAATAACCTTAATATAAAAAACATAGGACTGACTATACTAAACCAACCATTGAAAATATTCGGTACAATCAGCGAAAAAGCTATAGCTGATTTACATATAAAAGCCGACAATCTAATGATAAAAGGACTTTTAACCGCAGCAGGGCAAATTAATCTTTTAAAAGAAAATGATATTAAATCAGGGAATATAACTTTTGATGCACAAATCAAGGGGAAATTAGATAAAATTGAACCTATTGCAGAAGTTAAGGTAAACAATGTTAATTTAACAAATAAGCCTTCTGACACAACTATCAAATTTAACTTGGCTAACATTAAGATATCTTCTGACGGCAAAAATTATAAAGGCGACATAAACAGTAACGCAATATCCGTAACAAATCCGGCAGCAAAATTTACGCTTCCGCAATTAAAAGTCAACCTTAATGAAAAAGATGTAAAAATATCGGATACCTATCTTTTAATTGACAACTCAAAAATTAATATAAGCGGAAATGTAACAAACTACACAACAAAGGACCTTTCAATTAATATTTTTGCAAACGGAAATATCTTTGCAAACGATATCAGAACAATGCTGCCTCAGGATATTCGTTCTCTGTTTACTGCAAAAGGGGCGATACCTATTCTGATAAAAGTTACAGGTAACGATAAAAAACAAACTGTATTTATACAGGCATTAACCACTCCAAACGGATATCTGCACATTGCGGATTTACAATCGATTACCGGCAAAAGTATGCTAATAAACTCAATAATCAACATAAACGGGAATTCTATATCACTTGATAATACCGGAGCATACGCAACATCAAAAACAACATTGAGTAATAATACCGACTCAAATTTCGGAGGAACACAAATTCTTAAAGTAACAGGAGGAATTTCAGATATCTCAGCAATGAAACTAAGTTCACTTAACATTGCAACAATAGGAACTCAATCTATATCAATTCCAACTTTTAAGAATTCACTTGCAAAACTTAACACAAACATCACTCTTAACGGCAATGCTCTAAATCCGGATATAAAAGGTGATATAAGCGCCTCAGAAGTTACAATTCCTACATTAAAAATGACGCTCAAAGATTCAATATTACATTTCGGTAAAAATATAACTGCTAATTTACCGCTAATAAATATTGCAAATTCATCAATGAACGCAAAAGCTGAAATAAATCCTAATTTTTCAAGCGGCATAATTATTAATAACCTTGACTTTAATGCCAACATGATTGACTCAGACACACTTATTTCGGCATTATCAAATATGCCGTCAAGCAGCGGAAGCGAAAGCGGCGACCTTGGAATTATTATCCAAAACGGTACCGGTAAAGTTACAAAATTCAAATCCGGTAAAATTATTGCAACGGAACTAAGCTCTGATTTTAATCTTAAGAATAACGTATTCACACTCAAAAATCTAACAGGAAAAGCTTTTGATGGTAATATTAACGGAAAGATTTCCTGCAATGTAATTAAAGGAACAACATCAGTTGATATGACAGGCAATTCAATGAAAGCAGTTAATGCAATTGATGCCGCAGCCGGCATACCAAACGCTCTTTCCGGTATACTGGGATTTGATGCAAAACTTAATCTTAACGCATATGCTCCGGATTTTAACGCAATGCTAAAATCTGTCAAAGGAGTTGCAACCTTTGAGATAAAAGACGGACATTACCTAAATATAGGAACTATAGACCAATTTGTACTTGCAGGAAATGTTGCCTCAAATGCAATATTAAAAGC
>ONTD01000139.1 GCA_900320675.1 uncultured bacterium | reverse complement strand
TCATATCTTCGGTGTTGCCGTATTCGTATGCGCCGGCGTTGTTTATGAGAACATCAATTTGTTTTTCCCTGATAAATTCGCAGAGTTTATCAGGATTGCAGGACAAATCACATACACAGTAGTCTTTTGCAGGCAAAGTTCTTAAAATTTCTTCATTCCTTCCGGTCGCATAAACTGTTCCTACTGAAACCAAGCTATCTGTTATGGCTTTGCCAATTCCTCTTGTTGCACCTGTTACAAGTATATTCATAGTCTTTCTATTTGATTAATCCAAATCCCAACAAGAATGTGCAAATCAAGAATATTATCGCTATTATTCCGGTAAATTTATTTAACCCTTTTTCCGCACTTTTTTGGGATGAAAATAACTGAGAAGCTCCGCCTATTCCGGCAATGCCATCGCCTTTAGGGGAATGCAAAAGTATTAATATTATTAGTAATAACGCAGTTATAATTTGTACTGACCATATTAATGTTAACATTTTTTATTTTTTCTCCTTTTTCTTGGAAATGAAATGTGCACGCTTTGAATTCAGTTTAATATTTTCAAAGGTATAAAGTCTTGCAGGGCGTTTTGATGAAGACTTGGTGAATTCATTCAACTCAATCAGCCCTTCTGTTGATAAGGCTTTTTTACGGAAATTACGCTTATCCAATTTCTTTTCCATGATTAATTCATAAGATTTTTGCATTTCTGTAAGAGTAAACTTTTCGTTCAATAGCTGATATGCTACAGGACATATTTCAAGTCTTTCTCGTGTACGTTTTAATGAATATTGAATAATCTCTTTGTGGTCGAACGCAAGAGGCGGTAAATCTGAAACCTTGTGCCAGCCAAGTTCCGGTGTTGAAATAACTTTAATGTCTTCAGCTCTTACGAGAGCAAAATATGCGCATGTGATTACCCTTGAATTTGGGTGACGCAACGGATCTCCAAATGTATATAATTGTTCAAGATAAATATTATCTACATTCGTTCTCTCTTTTAATACCCTAAGTGCCGCTTGGTCAAGGTTTTCACTTAATCGTACATATCCGCCCGGAATTGCCCACTTGTCTTTAAATGGTTCATTCATACGTTTTACAAGCAATACTTGAATTGAATTGTTAATTATCGTCAGTATTACTACGTCGACTGTTATTTCGTGTGTTTTTGTTTCGTTAAACATAATAATTATCTCTACCCTAATTTTATAATACAATAAAAAATTTTTTTCATATTATTTGATATAAATTTTTGTTAAGATTTGTTTACAACTTAATTTTTTAGGCAATTTTTAACATTAAAAATACTTTATATAAGTAAGGTAAGGGGAAATAAAAAAAATGTGTTACTGTTGTAATGGCTATGGTTTAGGATTTTACAATAATATGCTGGGCATAGGGTTGCTGAGCAATATTATTGCCAGTTACACCCACCGAAACAGGGGCGGGAATTCTAACAACGGCGGATTTTTTAATAACGGTAATACTGTAGGTAATCTCTTAAGCAATGCCTCAAATTCTCAGGGAAGTAACAACGGCTTTACTTCTCCGTTCTCGTTTACTCCGAATTTAGGTAACGGTACAGGTATCGGAAATGGTTCCGGTGCCGGTAATGGAGCAGGTAACGGTACAGGTATCGGGAGTGGTGCCGGTGCCGGTAATGGAGTCGGTAACGGTACAGGTATCGGAAATGGTACCGGTGCCGGTAATGGAGTCGGTAACGGTGCGGGTATAGGCGGCGGAGCATCAGGCGAACCTAGTGTTGGTGATTTGCTTTCTAATATTGGTGGCGGAATTCCTAATTTAGGAAGCGTATTTAATTGGCTTCCGGGTTCTGGTCAATATGGTATGGGTGGCGACTCTAATGAGGCAGGACTTAGACTGGGAACAATGCCGTATTTAGGAAGTGTCGGGCTCGGTGGCAGCAGCTCTGTTGCACAACTTCCCGCAATAGGTAATGTCCCGATGCCTCCATCTTGTGTCGTTGATACGTCAGGATTACCCCCAATTGAGACAGGTATGTTTACGGATATGCTAAGATCTGCTATGCCGCCGGTTCAATTCCCTACAATAGCTCCGGCTCAGGCACCTCAAGCTGCGCAACAGCCCGAAAATAATAACAGACTTCAAAAAATTAACTCTTCTAATAGAAATAATGCTGCAGTAAGCCATGTTTCACGCAATAATACAAATTTGAATGCTTCAAGTCTTTCTGTTAATACTCCGTATTCCGGTACTGCAGAAAGTTTAAATGCAAAACTAGGCGGGGCTCTTAAAAACAAAGGTCAGGTATTTTTAAATGCTCAAGCTAAATACGGTATTAATGCTGCATTTTTAGCTTCCGTATGTATGCATGAAAGCGATAATGGTAAAAGTCCGCTGGCAAAGAATAAGAACAATGTCGGCGGGGTAAGATATGCCGGCAGTAATGAGTTTAGAAAATATAATAGTGTAGATGAGTGCATTATGCACATTGCATCTTTCTTGAAGTCGGGTTATCTTGATAAAGGATTAACAACAGTCGCTCAAATTGGCGCAAAATATTGTCCGTCAAATGATCCTACCGACAAAGCCGGAACAAATAGCCTTTGGGGAAGATGCGTAAGTAATTTATATAAACAAAATTTTGCATAATAATATTCATGTTTTTATTGCTCGCAACAATTCTCAATAATTCGTTGCGTATGTATTTTTTTTCCTGTAATCTAAATTTAAGCATATAATATATGTTCAGGAAGGAAAACATAAATGGATAAGGGATACGTAGAAAACGGGTTTATTGTCGATTTGGCGCATTCTAAAAAGACGTCCGACGTAATTTATGAGTTGAGTAAAATTCTCGATATGCCTGAAGCAAAGAACAAAAAAATCTGTCTGAAATTAGGCGGAATGAATTTATCGGAACAAGAATTGGTAAGCATTAAAGCACTTATTGAAACGATGGATTCTCAAATTGAATTTATCAGTACTACTTCTGATATGACATCAGCTTCGGCAAAAGAATTGGGAATTCATATCTCTCAGATGGGTACCGTCTTACCGGCGCTTGATATCACGGCTACTGAAGAAGAAAACAAAGAAGTTAATGAAGAATTGGAAACCGCGTTGGATAAAATATTTGGCGAAGGAGATTTCGAAGAAAGATACCCGGAAGCGGACAATAACAATTCCAAAATAAACTCTGAAAATATAGGTGATATTGAGAATTCTGAATCTGCCATTGAGGGTGATGTTAAGGTTGTTACTTTTGATGAGGCTCAAGAATTTGAAGAATTAAGAATGCATGACAGAGAGACGGAAAAACTCCCGACGCTATATATTCATAGAACACTTCGTTCCGGTCAGAGCATTTCTTCTGAAGGTAATATTGTAATTATCGGGGACGTAAATCCCGGTGCGGAAATTATAGCAAAGGGCGATATTACTGTTTGGGGTATACTTGCAGGTATTGCTCATGCAGGCTCGGACGGAAATAATTATTCAAAAATCAGAGCCTTAAAATTGAATGCTATTCAAATAAGAATAGGTAATGTATTTGCAAGAAGACCTGATACGGTTAACACTCCGTACATCCACAGGACAGATACTTATGTACCGGAAGAGGCTCGCATAAGCAAAAACCACATAATGATTTACAAACTTCATGAAGCATAATGGAGAATAGGATATGACAGCATTAGTAGAAAAAGAAATTGAAGAAAAAAAGGAAACTGAGACAAAATCAGAAAAGGAAGAAAAAGGAGATATAATGAGCGGACGCGTTATAGTTGTAACGTCCGGTAAAGGTGGCGTAGGCAAAACTACGACTAACGCAAACATTGGTACTGCGTTAGCCAGAGCCGGCAAAAAAGTCGTAATGATTGATACGGATTTAGGACTTAGAAATTTAGACCTGTTACTTGGTTTGGAAAATAGAATAGTTTATACCATAGTTGATGTTGTTGAAGAACGCTGCAAGTTAAAACAGGCTTTAGTTAAAGATAAGAAAAATCCTAACTTATGCCTTTTGGCTGCCGCTCAGACAAGAGATAAAACCGCAGTTACGGAAGAACAATTGAAAGATATATGTGAACAATTAAAAAAAGAGTTTGATTTTATCTTGGTAGATTGTCCTGCAGGTATTGAACAAGGTTTTCAGAATGCGGTTGCAGGTGCATCAGAAGCAATTGTTGTTACTACTCCTGAAATGTCTGCGGTTCGTGATGCCGACAGAATAATCGGTCTGTTGGAAGCAAAAGAAGAAATAAAATCTTATAAATTGCTTGTTAACCGTGTTAGACCTAGTATGATTGCAACAAATGATATGATGAGTGTTGAAGATGTATCTGAAATTCTTTCAACTCCAATTATCGGTATAATTCCTGAGGATGCGGGTATTATTACTTCGACTAATAAAGGCGAACCTATTGTTAATGATGATAAATCTTTAGCGGGACAAGCATATAGTAATGTCGCAAGAAGAATTTTAGGTGAAGATGTTCCTTTCTTGAATTTGGATGTGGATACAAGTATCAAGGGTAAAGTCAAGAAGTTTTTCTCTGGCTTGTTTGGTAAGGAGAAATAAGAATGAAAGATATATTTACAGATTTATATAATAAGGTTCTTGGTTTCTTCCGCCAGACCGAGAAGGTTCAAGAAGAAGAAAATACTAAAGATGTTGCTTGCAACAGGCTAAAGTTTGTTTTAATGCAGGACAGAACTAATCTTTCTCCGGAATTAATGGACAGAATGAGAAAAGAGTTGGTGGAATTACTTTCAAAATATGTTGAAATGGATAAAGAAGCTCTTGAACTCGGATTTGAACAAGAAGGTTCTCAGATGGCTTTAATGCTTTCTATTCCTGTTGTCAGAGCTAAAGAAGAAGCTGAAATAGAAGCTATTTTAGCAAAAGAAGATGAAGAAAAATTAGCAAAATCCTCAGAAGATGATGCTGTTTCTGAGTCTGAGGATGAAATAGCCGATAAATCAGATGAAGTTGATGAAGAATCTTCTGATGATGAAGTTGTTTCAGATGACAATTTAGATGTCGAATTGTCAAGTGAAGACGATGTGATTGAGGTATCAGACAGTGTTATAGTTGATACCGAAGAGGATTTATCCTCTGCTTCAAAAGTTGTTGAAAACAAAGTTAAAGAGAAAGTTAAAGCTGCAAAGTAGATATAGCTTGACTATAATATTAAGAAATCCCGAGATGTTTGAAGTCTCGGGATTTCTTTATCTTTGTGTTTTAAGTATATTTACATTTTTTCAGGTGAGGACACTCCAAGAATATCAAGTGCTATATTCAAAACTTTCTTAACGGCAATAACGAGTGAAAGCCTTGATTTCATAAGAGCTTTATCTTCGGAAATTACGCGATTTGCATTGTAGAAGGAATGAAATTCACTTGCTAATTCCTGAACGTATCTGCAAATTGTGTAAACTTGACGAGTTTGAGCCGATGTTATAATCATTGACTTAAATTCTTCAAGTTTTAATATAAGAGCCTTTGCACTGTCAAGTGTAGGTAAAATTGTTTCCTCGTCATACGAATTTATAAGAGCATCCAATTCATTTTTTGTCATCGGTGCCGGAGTAGTATCGCCGGTTTGGACATTTAATTTATCTTCCGTCGCATTTCTTAAAATTGAACAAGCCCTTGCGTGTGCGTATTGAACGTAGAATACAGGGTTTTCATCACTGTTTGTTTTTGCAAGTTCGATATCAAAATCAAGAGTAGTGTCTATATTTCTCATGGACATCCAAAATCTTGTAGCATCAACACCTACTTCG
>ONTD01000140.1 GCA_900320675.1 uncultured bacterium | reverse complement strand
GTAATGAAAGAGTTACTGTTACTAAGTTGAAATTAGTTAAAGTTGATTCAGAAAAGAACTTAGTATTAGTAAAAGGTTCGGTTCCGGGCTGCGAAGGCAGATTGGTAACAATCGTTCCGACCAGAACAAAATGGAATGCGTAAGCAGGTTTGAGTGCCGGTGGCGGTTCGTGAAAGCGAACGAAACAATCTTTGATTGCACAGGCGGATAAATAAAAAATAGAATGTAAATAAAAGTAGTTAGATATAAGTCTACAAAAATACAAGACCGCTTCTGCCAAATAAAACCCGTAAGGGAAAGGGGTAGACGGAAAGCAAAAGGAAAAAGAAAAATGGCAAAAGAAATATTAAGTACTACAGGTGAAAAGTTAGGTGAAATCACTTTATCAAAAGAAGTATTTGGTGTAGAACCTAATTTACACGTAATGCATTTGGCATTAAGAAGACAATTGAATAACGGACGTCAAGGTTCAGCTTCAACTAAGACAAGAGCTGAAGTATCAGGCGGCGGTAAAAAACCTTGGAAACAAAAAGGTACCGGCAGAGCAAGAGCAGGTTCTCTTCGTTCACCGTTATTTGCCGGCGGCGGCGTAATCTTTGGACCAAAACCAAGAGATTTCGCTATCTCTATGCCTCAAAAGGCAAGAAAATTAGCTTTAAGATCAGCTTTATCTTCAAGACAAGATCAACTCGTTATTGTAAAAGATTTCTCTACATTAAAAGAGCCTAAAACTAAGTTAATGGCATCTGCTTTGAAATCTTTAAATCTAAACGGGAAAGTTCTTATCGTAGCTGATTTAAAAGCAGCTGAAAACCAAAATTTGGAATTAGCAGCAAGAAATATTCCTTCAGTTAAATTGTTACTTCCTTCAAACTTAAATGTAAAAGATTTATTGGAAGCTGACAGTGTTGTTATTACTGAAGCAGCTGTTAACGAAATCACTGAAAGATTAAGCAAGTAAATTTAACTATAAAGGAATAAAGAAATGAGTAAAGACAGAACAAATACTGAAAAGTTATATGACGTAATCAAAAAACCGTTGGTTACCGAAAAATCTCGTATGGCTATGGCTCAGGGACAATATACTTTTGAAGTAAGAAAAGATGCAACAAAAGTTGAAATTGCTCAAGCTATTGAATTAGCATTTCCGGGACGTAAGGTAAAAAGCGTTAATACAGTTTATATGCCATCTCATACAAAGAGAATGGGCTATAAATTCGGAAGAACAGATAGTTCTAAAAAAGCAATCGTAACCATAGAAGGTGATCCGATTGAAACATTGACTGCTGTATAGTAAGCGGTCAGTTTGCCAAAAGGCAGACAATTCGGGGCGAACGGCATAAGTCCCGAAAGGCGAAAGCCGATGTGAAGCAACAGGTTGGCTTGTTGCATAACAAGACAAGCAGGTTGCGGAACATTATATCACCGCCATAGTGAGCGAAATGTAAATGAAGCGAACGAAGCAATCAGGGATTGCACAGGCGGAAGAAGTAAACTAAAAGCCAAAAGGAGAAATTAAAATGGCAATCAGAAAAATTAATCCGACTTCTCCGGGACAAAGAGGAATGACAAAGAGTGATTACTCTGAAATAACAACAATGACTCCGGAAAAGTCCCTGTTGAAAAAGTTGAAAAAAACAGCAGGTAGAAATAATACCGGTAGAATTACTTGTCGTCATAAAGGCGGCGGGGTAAAAAGACAGTACCGTGTAATTGATTTTAAACGTGAAAAATTCGGTGTTCCTGCAGTAGTAAAAACTGTAGAATACGATCCGAACAGAAATGTAAGAATTTCATTGGTATTCTATGCTGACGGTGAAAAAAGATATATCTTAACACCTGATGGATTGAATGTTGGTGATACTATTATAAGCGGACCGGAAGCACCTGTTCAAACAGGTAATGCACTACCGCTTGAACTAATTCCGTTAGGTACTATGGTTCATAACGTTGAACTAAACCCTGGTCGTGGCGGAGTTATGGTTAGAGCAGCTGGAAATGCGGCTCAAGTAATGGCTAAGGAAGGTAATTACGTTACAATCAAGCTTCCTTCTTCAGAAATGAGAATGGTAAGAAAAGAATGTATGGCTACAATCGGTGTGCTGGGCAACTCAGAGTTCAAAAACTTATCAATCGGTAAAGCAGGCAGAACTCGTTATTTAGGCATCAGACCTACAGTTCGTGGTGTAACAATGAACCCTTGTGATCACCCTCACGGTGGTGGTGAAGGTAAAACCGGTCCTGGCGGACACCCTAAAACACCTTGGGGTAAACCGGCTCTTGGTTATAAAACAAGAAAATCCGGTAAAGCTTCTGATAAGCTTATTGTCAGAAGAAGAAAAGCTAAGTAGTATTGCAGCATAGGGAAATAATTATTCCCCTTGGCTCAATAACTACAAGAGCAAAACAAAGAATAAAACAAACCAAAAGGAGAAATATTAATGGCACGTTCATTAAAAAAAGGTCCATACGTAGAAGAAGCTCTACAAAAGAAAATTGATAAGATGAATGCAAATTCTGAAAAGAAAGTTATAAAGACTTGGTCAAGAGCATCTATGATTGTACCTGATATGTTAGGACATACAATTGCTGTTCATAATGGGAAAACTCACGTTCCGGTATATGTAACTGAGCAGATGATTGGTCATAAATTAGGTGAATTTGCACCGACAAGATTGTATAAAGGTCATGCAGGTTCAGCTAAAGTGAAATAGTCGTCAACAAGCCGAGCTTGTTATTCGAATATTTCATCCCGAACTTGTTTCGGGATCTCAAAAACAGAGATAACAAACAAAAAAAGGAAATTAAAAAATGGAAGCTAAAGCAAAACAAACAGATATAAAAATGACAGCAAGAAAACTTCGTCGTGTAATAAATGAAGTTCGCGGCAAAAAAGTTCTTGAAGCTCAAGATATGTTACGTTTTATGCCTTACTTTGCAGCAAGAGTAGTTGAAAAGAACTTGAAAGCTGCAGTTGCAAATGCTCAGGAAAAATTCGGTGTAACTCCTGAATCATTAAAGATTTCAGAAATTTACGCTGATGAGAGCCAAACTCTTAGAAGAGCTAAACCAAGAGCTCAAGGTCGAATTTATAAGAGACTAAAACGTACATCACATCTTACTGTAAAAGTAAGTGATTAATCGGAATGTTAGTAAAAAAATAAAGGTATAAAAAATGGGACAAAAAACACATCCAAACGGATTTAGAGTAGGTATAATAAAATCTTGGGCAAGCACATGGTATGCTTCATTCAAGGAATACCGTACTTTTATAAAAGAAGATCATGAAATCAGAAAATTTATTAAGAAAAAATTATACGCAGCAGGCGTTTCAAAAGTCTTAATTTCAAGAATTGAAGACAAAAATACAACAATAACAGTTGTAACTGCAAAACCGGGTATCGTTGTCGGAAGAGGCGGTCAAGGTATTGATGAATTGAGACAAGAAGTTTCAAAATTCATTGGTAAGCCGGTAATTATTAATGTTGTAGAAGTTGCAAGAATTGATGCAGATGCTCAGTTAGTTGCAGAAAATATTGCTCAACAATTGGAAAAACGTGTAGCGTTCAGAAGAGCAATGAAACAAGCTATGCAGCGTACAATGAGATCAGGCGTTCAAGGTATCAAGGTAATGGTATCAGGACGTTTGGGCGGTGCTGAAATTGCTCGTTCAGAATGGGCAAAAGAAGGCAGAATTCCTCTTCAAACTTTGAGAGCCGATGTTGATTACGGTTTTACAGAAGCTGATACAATCATGGGTAAAATCGGTGTAAAGGTTTGGATTTTCAAAGGCGACTTAATGCCGGGTGAAAAAGCTGATATGAATATAAAAGCTAAAACCGGTAAAGAAGGTGCTGAAAGAGGCGGACGCCGCAGAAAAAGAGCAATCGAAACAACCGATTAAGTAAAGACAATTAAGTAAAAATAATTAACAGGAGTAAATAAAATGTTACAGCCTAAGAAAACTAAATATCGTAAAATGATGAAAGGCAGAATGAAAGGACATGAAACAAGAGGAACAAAACTTGAATTCGGTTCTTATGCATTGCAAGCCTTAGAACCTGGTTGGATAACCAGCCGTCAAATCGAGGCTGCACGTCGTGCTATGACTCGTGAAATTAAACGTGGCGGTAATGTTTGGATTAAAATATTCCCTGATAAACCGATTACAGCTAAACCGGCTGAAACTCGTATGGGTTCCGGTAAAGGTAACTTGGAATATTGGGTAGCAGTTGTTAAACCAAACAGAATTCTTTTCGAACTTGAATACTTTGACAGAGATGTTGCAGTTAACGCTTTGGAATTAGCTGCTCAAAAATTACCTATCAAAGTTAAAGTTGTTGAAAAGTCTAAGTTAGAAGCATAAATCATAAGGAAAGTAATAAAATGAAGTTAAGTGAAATGCGCGGAAAATCAGTTGATGAGTTAAAAAGTGCAATTATCGAATGGAAAAAAGGATTGTTGGACAGCAAAATGAAGCTAGCAACATCCGGTTTGGAAAATACATCAGTAATTTCAAACACAAAACGCATGATAGCTCAAGCAAAAACTGTAATAACTGAAAAGACTGCAAAAGACGGTCAATCGGAGGTAAAAGATGCCTAAGAAAGAAAAACAAGGAATCGTAGTTAGCAACAAAATGGATAAAACTATAGTAGTAAGAGTTGCTGAATATGCATCACATCCAAAATACAAAAAGATTATGGAATCAAACAAGAATTATAAGGCACACGATGAAAACAATGTATGTAACATCGGTGATACAGTAAGGATTGTTGAATCTCGTCCGATATCCGGCGACAAACGTTGGACATTGGCTGAAGTAGTTGAACAAGTTAAATAGTTCAAGGGTGTGAAGGCACTGAAATATGTGCAGACAACATTACCAAAGAGTAATGAGAGGTCGAAAGTAAAGTAAAAACAATAAGGAAACAGAAAAATGATACAACAAGAAACAAGACTTGAAGTTGCTGATAACACCGGTGCAAAACAGTTGTTATGTATCAGAGTTATGGGCAGTTCAAATAAAAAATTTGCAGCAGTAGGCGATGAAATCGTTGCAACTGTTAAGGATGCAACCCCTAACATGACTGTAAAAAAATCAGAAGTTGTACGTGCAGTTGTTGTAAGAACAAAAGCAGATATTAAACGTCAAGATGGTTCAGTTATCAGATTTGACGAAAATGCTGCTGTAATTATCAACAAAGACGGCAACCCTCGCGGTACTCGTGTTTTCGGACCTGTAGCCCGTGAACTTAGAGACAAAGGCTATATGAAGATTGTTTCATTGGCGCCTGAGGTAATATAATATCAAAGAAAGATAAAGGAAATTAAAAATGGCAGATAAAGACAAAAAAAGCTTGCATGTAAAAACCGGTGATAGAGTCATCGTTACTGCAGGTAAAGACAAAGGTAAAATGGGTAACGTCAAAAAAGCTATTCCTTCTGATTCAAAAGTAATAGTTGAAGGCGTTAATATGGTTACCAAAGCTCAAAGACCTCAACCTATGATGGGTATTCAAGGCGGTTTAATCAAAATGGAAAAACCTCTTGATTCATCAAATGTAATGGTTGTATGTCCGGCTTGTGAAAAACCTACCAGAATCAAACACGCCGTTATAGACGGAAAGAAAGTACGTGTTTGCAAAAAATGTGGTGAACAATTAGATGTGTAAGGTTTGTTTGATGTAGAATAAACATATACATCGCTAGAATTGAGGAAAACAAAATGACAAAAACAGAAAACTTAAAAACAAGATATGACAACGAAGTTAAAAAGGCAATGAAGGAAAAATTCGGCTATAAAAACGATATGCAAATTCCAAGACTTGTGAAAATCGTTTTGAATATGGGTGTTGGAGAAGCTTCTCATAACTCAAAGATAGCTGAAACTATCGAAGGTCAATTAACAAAAATTGCCGGTCAAAAATGTGTTGTAACAAAAGCAAAAAAATCAATCGCATCTTATAAATTAAGAGAAGGTATGCCGGTTGGTGCAATGGCAACACTTAGAGGTGAAAGAATGTATGATTTCTTGCAAAAGTTAATATGCGTTGTATTCCCTCGTATCAGAGACTTCAGAGGTATCAGTGCAAAAGCATTTGACGGCCGCGGTAACTATACTTTAGGTTTAAAAGAACAAGCATTGTTCCCTGAAATCACATATGAAGAAGTTGATCTTGTAAAAGGTATGAACGTTTCAATTATTACAACTGCTGAAACTGATGATGAGGCAAGAGAATTGTTGAGATTATTAGGTATGCCTTTTAAAGGGTTGAACAAGTAGTTAAATGACAATAGTACGTTAAGACGTTAAGACAGTGAGTTCTTTTAATAAAAGAGTTTTACGTGTATAGGTTTTAACATAACAAAGAATAAAGGAGAAATTCATGGCTAAGAAAGCGATGATAGACAAAGAACTAAAAAGAGAAGCTCTTGTAGCAGCAGGAAAATATC
>ONTD01000142.1 GCA_900320675.1 uncultured bacterium | reverse complement strand
TTGTTCCGTCTGATTTTTTGGTATCAAATATATTAAAAATTTTAAGCAAAGAATTACTCCCCTCAATGTCGCTCTTTTTAAGCTCCTTAAGGTTTTGCAACTGCATTTTCTTGCCATTATTTGATTTTATCCAAAACTCAGAAAAACCCATTGTTTTCTTACATTATCTCCTGATATTAACCATATTTTACGAGGCTAAGACGTCAAAATTAACCTTTTACATCATGTATTTACGGACAGAAAACTGAAAATCTTTAAAGGTTGTAAAGAAATATTAACACCCGTAAGCATTTTAAATGCACTATTAATTAGGAATGAGTATTCCTCAATCCATAAAAAAACGAGCCTGCAAAAATTCACAAAGCTCGTTTACAATTTTTATATACTTAATTATCTACACACTTGCTAATTCCTGAAAAGATACAACATCATCAGAAATAACATCTTCCGTATGATTTACATCAGGCAAAATTGTATCTTTAATATTTCTTAAATCTTCTTGCATCAAGCGTCTTGGAGAACCTTCTTCCATAGAATGATTTCTCAATAAGTATGAAGGATGGAATATTGTCATTGCTTTATATTCAACACCATCAACGGATACTGTCATCCACTGACCTCTTAATTTTGAAATAGTTTGTTTTTTATCCAATGTAACAAAAGATTTTAGGGCAGTTGCACCGCAAAGAATAATCGCAGAAGGTTTTATGATATCGATTTGTGCATCTAAGAATTTTCTGCAAGCAGCTTTTTCTTCATCGGTAGGAACCCTGTTTTCAGGAGGTCTGCATTTTACGGTATTAATTATATATACATCCTTATCTCTTGAAATACCTGCCTCAGTTAAAAATTCAGTAAGCAATTGTCCGGCTCTTCCGACAAACGGTCTTCCGGTTAAATCTTCTGTTTCTCCGGGAGCTTCACCTATCAATACTATTCTTGCAGTAGCTGCATCTCCGTCAGAAAATACTATATTATTTCTCGTTGCACCTAATGCACATCCGTGGCAACTTTCACACTTTTGTCTTACGATTTCCAGACAATTTTTCTTCATTTCTTATCTCTCCTCTTTCTCGCTTCTGTATAAACCTACGTTATATCTCTTACAATATCTCTTTAATTCTTTAATAACAACATCCGAAAGTATGAAAACTGCTATTAAATTCGGAACCGCCAAAAACAAAGTAAATGCATCCGAAAGATTAATTATACTTTTAAAATTCATGGCTGAACCAATAACTATGAATATACAATATATTACCTGAAAAGTACGCGTTGTCAATTTTGTATCACCGAATAAAAACGTCCAGCCTTTAATTCCGTAATACGAGCCGCATAACATTGTTGAAAGGACAAAACAACTTGCCATAATTGTTAACAATATCGGGAAAAACGGACAAACCGAAGCAAATGCCTTTGACGTTAACTCTATACCGGCAAGTCCTGTATTGTTGAGATAAACTCCGCTCACCACAATAACTAACGCTGTTGCCGCCCCGACAATTACAGTATCAACAAACGGCTGAAGCATTGCAATAAAAGCCTGTGCCACAGGTTTATTCGTTTTAACAGCAGAAAAAGCTATCGGAGCAGTTCCAAGCCCCGCCTCATTTGCAAACATCGCACGTCTAAATCCCCACAACATACAAGCAAACATTCCGCCGCCTATTGCCTGAGGATGAAAAGCCTCTGTTAATATCAAATGTATCGCATGCGGAAATCTGTGGATATTAACCAAACAAATTATAAATGCGGATGCAACATATAAAGTACACATTGCAGGAGTAACCTTTGATGTAAATTTACCTATAGCTTTAATTCCGCCAATTATTGTTACATATGTTATTACGGCAACTATCAATCCCAACAACCAGCTCTGACTGTAAAAAAAGCTATTTTCACCGCCGGTAACTTCTGTAATTTGGGTTGTCATTGCATTTATTTGAAATAAATTCCATCCGCCTATCATCGCAAATACACAGCACACCGCATAACTCTTTGCTAAAAACGGCGCAAATCTACCGACAATTTTATGATTTTTTAATCCTGCAAGTATATAATACATAGGACCGCCGGCAACTGAACCATCTTTTTTATTTACATATCTGAGTTTTATACCCAAAAGAACTTCTGCGAATTTCAAAGCCATTGAAAACAATCCGGCTATCATCATCCAAAAGATAACCCCAGGCCCGCCTATTGATACGGCAGCAGCAGAGCCTGCAACATTTCCTATTCCGGCAGATGCTGATATTGTAGCAGTAAGTGCCTGAAATGCAGAAACTTCTCCGTGTTTTTTCCTTTGTATTGCATCTTTGTGTTCATAATTTTTTGTAATCAGCTTTATTGCGTGTTTAAATCCCCAAAATCCTATAAATTTTGTTCTTATAGTAAAATACAATGCCGCTGATACTAACAGGGCTATCAAAAATTCAACCTTCACGCCGTGTATCGTAACGGAGCTGAATATAATCCCTGAAATCTTATCGGCTATTGGGGATAACAAACTGTCAATTAAGCTGTCTAAGTTCATAAATTAATCTTATCACAGACATAGAAAAATAACTAATCTGCAAATATCAAAACTTATAGCCTAATTTCACATTCACTTTTAGTAACTTTTTCTCATCAAATCGGATAACTTCATTTCGCTGTGATTTGACTGTTTCGACTGAATAACAGGTTTTGCCTCTGAATTTTTAAATTGGGATAAACCTACTTTTTCTCTGTCGCTATCGCTAAATGAAAAGATGTCTTTTAGGGTTGCTATAATTGTGTTCATTTATGTATCTCCTCAAATTTTTTCTTACATACATAATACATTAAATCTCCCTTATTTGCAAATTACATTGAACTTTATGGTATATTTGTATTAGATTTTATGAGGAATTAAAATTTGAATAACAGTTATTATGAAACTATAGATAAAAATTTTAATGAAGCTTTGAGGCTTATGGAAAAATCTTTTTCATATCAAGAGCTTATTATTATGCTAAAGGATGGAAACATTCCGCAAAAACAACTTGCCGCACTATCACTAAATGAATTAAAGTCCTCTGAAGATGCCGAAATTTTGCTAAATAATCTTGTAGGACAAGACGGTAAAATTAGAGAAGCTGTTTCTTTAAAAATAAGAGAACTCACTGCAATTCCAAATTACAAAAAATATTTTTTATCACTGGAAAAAGAAATACTTACGCAATACTTCTTAGACGCAATAATAGATATCAACGGTAACATTTGCCGCAACATACTTGATACTATTATTTATTTCAAACATAACGAAGACTTTGTAAATCTGTTTATCTCTAAACTCATAAAACTTACTAACTCACTCATTAATAAAATAAATGACTTTGATTACAAAACAGGAAAATATATAGTAAACAAAGAAGTCTTTAAGCTATACTGGTGTCTTGAAGCTATCAACGTATATTATGACAAAATTCCCTCTCAAGAATTAAAAAACATTCTGCTATTGCTAAAAACAGTTGAAGAGTACACCATTCGGGAAAAAGCTGCCCAAATATTAACACACGACTACACGGATACAGAAATACTCGCCTTCAAAGACGAATTGATAAACGACGAGAATTATTACGTCAGAAGAATTTTTAAAAGCTAAACCTTTGGTATATAACGACTTACATATAATAATATAAACTTATGTTAAGAAATTTATACTTTTTATATACAAAAGTAGCAATTTTTATTAATCTTTAAACTTTATATATATGTAAGGGAAAACAAAATACAAAGGGAAAAGGAAAAGAGGTACAGTTATGGCAAGAGTATTAATTTCAATGCCGGAACGTTTTTTAGACGAAATAGATAACGTTGCGAATGAAGAAAACAGAACACGTTCAGAACTTATCAGAGAAGCTCTCAGAACGTACATGTACAGAAATCAAGTAAGAAATTCAGGAAGAGCTGCAAAAAATGCAGAAATTTTAGAATCACTACTTGGCTAAATCGGTAAAATGATTTATAATGTATTAAGAAAGGAATAGGGAAATGGTTAGCACAAATGTTGAACAGGAGCATGGCTATGTCATGTCTTCTATAGATGAATATTTTGAAATTCTTGACAGAGAAGCTCAAAAAAGGTCTAAAATGGTTGCAAAATCTTTAACTAAATATTTGAAGAATATTCATACTGCTACCAAATATGATCAGTTAAAGACATCGGCAATCAGATAGCTTATCTAATGTAAAAGTTTATAGGGGAACAAAAACCGGCAATATCGCCGGTTTTTTAGTTGTTTACAACAATATAAAGCAAAAAATTCACCCCATAATTCAATTTGTCTTTGAAAATTTTTGTGCAATCATGTACTTATGCTAGACAAAATTATAATAAAAGGCGCAAAAGAAAATAATTTAAAAAATGTTTCATTAGAAATTCCTAAAAATGAATTAATTGTCTTTACCGGAGTATCAGGTTCCGGTAAGTCATCACTGGCGTTTGATACAATATTTGCGGAAGGGCAAAGACGATATGTAGAAAGCTTATCCGTGTATGCACGTCAATTTTTAGGGCAATTAGACAAACCTGATGTGGAATATATCGACGGATTATCACCGGCAATTTCAATAGATCAAAAATCAACCAGTAACAATCCTCGTTCTACTGTCGGAACCGTGACAGAAATATATGATTATCTTAGACTTTTATATGCCAGAGCCGGCACCCCGCACTGTCCGGAATGCGGAGATGAAATTAAGCCTCAGTCAATTGATGAAATAGTGGGCAGTATTATGAAATTGGGTGAAGGTGAAAAAATTCAAGTTCTTGCACCGGTTGTAAGAAGTAAAAAGGGTGAATATTCTTCTCTGTTCAAAGAATTACAACAAGAAGGTTTTGTTAGAGTAAAAGTTGACGGCGAAACCTATAATCTTGATGAAGATGACATTGAACTTGCAAAGACTAAAAAACACGATATTTCTGTTGTAGTTGACCGAATAGTGGTAAAAGAATCCGCACAATCAAGAATTGCCGACAGTGTACAAATTGCACTAAAAAAAGCAGACGGCATTGTTATTATCGATGCTGTTTCAAAAAAAGAAGAAAAAATATACAGTGAAAAATTATCTTGTCCGAAATGCGGACTGAGCTATGAAGAATTGGCACCCAGAATATTTTCATTCAATGCACCGTATGGAGCTTGCGACAGGTGTGGAGGACTGGGAGCTGATTTTGTTATAGATCCTGATTTAGTAGTACCGGACAGAACAAAATCTTTAAACGACGGAGCAATTTATCCTTGGTCAAGAACTTCGACAGATTACTACGATGATATGTTAAAATCTGTATGTTCACACCACTCAATACCTATGGATAAACCGTTTGATAAATTAACAAAATCACAGCAGGACATAATACTAAACGGAAGCGATGACATAATTCAATTCAGGGTGAAAAGATTTGGAACACACTATTACGAAACAAAATACAGGCATTTTGAAGGAGTTATTCCGTTTTTAGAAAAAAGATACCACGACTCAAATGCGGATTACTGGCGTGAAGAGATAGAAAAATATATGACAACTACTCCTTGCCCAAAATGTAACGGGGCAAGATTGAAACCTTTTCCGCTCGCTGTTACGATTGCAGGAAAAAACATTTATGAATTTACTCTTATGTCAATTGACGAAGAGTTGGAGTTTATCGAAAATCTTTACCTTGATTTGGATGAATATAAATTGCAAATAGCAAAACAAATACTTGATGAAATTCGTGCAAGATTAAGGTTTATGAAAGATGTCGGACTAAGTTACCTGAATCTTTCACGTATGGCAGGAACGTTATCCGGCGGCGAAGCTCAAAGAATCAGACTTGCAACTCAAATAGGAAGCGGCCTTTCAGGCGTGCTATATGTACTGGATGAACCTTCAATTGGTCTGCACCAAAGAGATAATGACAGATTGATTAAGACACTCTTAAAACTAAGAAATCTGGGGAACACATTGATTGTTGTAGAACACGACGAAGACACAATGCGTAACGCGGATTATATAGTTGATATCGGACCAAAAGCCGGAGTAAACGGCGGAAAAATTATTGCAGCCGGAACATTAGAAGATATTATCAAAACAAAAAATTCACTTACAGGACAATATTTAAACGGAACAAGAAGCATTCAGGTTCCCGAAAAAATAAGAGAAGGCAACGGTAATTTTCTTGAGGTAAAAAATGCACATCTCAATAACCTTAAAAATATTGATGTAAATATTCCGCTTGGGAAAATTGTAGTTTTAACAGGGGTTTCAGGTTCAGGAAAATCCACCTTAATGCAGGATTTAATATATGAATTTGCACTGCATAAACTTCGAGGAAATCGTCCAAAACCGCAGGGCGTGGATGATATTTTAGGATTTGAAAACATTGATAAAGTCATAGATATTGATCAATCTCCAATCGGCAGAACGCCTCGTTCCAATCCTGCGACATATACAGATTTGTTTACCCATATTAGAGACCTTTATGCAAAAACTAACGAAGCTAAAGTAAGAGGTTATAAACCGGGGAGATTTAGTTTTAACGTAAAAGGCGGCCGCTGCGAGGCTTGTAAGGGCGATGGCGTAAATAAAATTGAGATGAACTTTTTGTCGGATGTTTACGTAAAATGTCCTGTTTGCAAAGGGAAACGATATAATCACGAAACATTAGAAGTTAAATTCAAAGGTAAAACTATAGCTGACGTTCTTGATATGAGCGTAAAAGAAGCTTTAGAGTTTTTTGACAGTATACCATCTATAAAAAATAAATTACAAACACTTAATGATGTGGGTTTAGACTATATAAAACTCGGACAAAGTGCAACAACTTTATCCGGCGGTGAAGCTCAGAGAATTAAGCTTGCATCAGAGTTAAACAAAAGAGCTACCGGAAAGACTTTATATCTTATGGATGAACCTTCAGTAGGACTTCACTGGTACGATTTGGATAAACTTATAAAAATTATCCAAAAACTTGCAGATCAAGGAAATACTATACTAATTATTGAACACAATTTAGACTTAATAAAAATTGCGGACCACATAATAGACTTAGGACCGGAAGGCGGCATCGGCGGCGGTACTATCGTAGCACAAGGTACTCCTCAAGAAGTTTCCAAAAATAAAAAATCTTTCACAGGCCAGTACTTAAAGGGTGTTTTATAATAATTTTATAGCAATTTTTGTCAGCCAATATACTTTATGTATATAGATAATTTTGCAGAAGGTTATTAACATTGAAAATTAATTTTTTTGGAAAAACTACAAACTATATACACGGCGAGTTACCCCAAAATTATAAAAAGTATTTCAGCAATTTATTAAAGCGAAATACTGATAAAGGTGATACTTTTGAGTTGACACCGCTAAAGGAGGGGGAATTTGCAGAGGATTATGAACATTCTTCGATTAAAGATATTTATTTGCAGACAAAAAGACACCTTAAGGCATACGGTGTGAATTTTTGGGATGTTATCAGATGCAAATGGGTTCATAATTCTGATGCAATACCGGTAGGATTTATTGATATACCGATACTTGGAGTCAAAAAATTAGCTGAAATTCCTGTTAAAGGGCGCAACAGAGCATCTATAACCGCACGAATTGATAAGATTTTAAACGGCAGCTGCGGAATAGGTGAAGATTATTCCTATGTAATAAAAAAAGACGGCAAACAACTTGGAAGTCTATCCTTATCAAGACATCCTAACAATGAATTTTATATATGCTATCTCGATACTGTTTTAGGAAGGAAAAAATACAGAAATCTTGAGGCTAAACTTATACAAATCGCAGTGGAAGATTGCTTAAAAGAGGGCTTTATTCCTAAATTCAAAGCCTACGCAGTAAATCTTGGACGATTTATGGGACGCGGATATAACAACAAAGCATTATATCGACGGATGGGGATGGAATGCACAAATTCAGAAAACCCTGATTTTATGGAAATATCAGAAGAAAAAGTTATAAAATTACTTGAAAAATATTTAAAAATGCACGGTGAAATTTATAGCGGAACTCGAGATAGGCTTGCTGAATATTTAAACAAAAACAAGGGATAAATATTCCCTTGTCATTTGTTTATTAAATTTGAAATTTTCAAGCTTCAATTATATATTAGCTAACTGTTTCCAATAGTCGTGTGCTTGTTCGAATTTGTAAGACATATTGAATAAACGTGTTTCCTGCAATTGAGGTGCAAGAATTTGCAGCCCAATAGGCATACCGTCTTTATCAAAGCCGGCCGGAATACTAATTCCCGGAATACCGGCAAGGTTAGCTGATATTGTAGCAATATCCGTTAAATACATAGCTAACGGATCAGAAGCCTTCGCCCCCAACTCAAACGCAGTGTTCGGACAAGTCGGCGAAATAAGAATATCAACTTGTTCAAATGATTTCTTAAAGTCCTCGGTAACAAGTGCTCTCATCTGTTGAGCTTTCTTATAATATGCGTCATAATAGCCTGAGCTTAGAGCATACGTTCCAAGCATTATACGACGTTTAACTTCCGGTCCGAAACCTTCCGCTCTTGTTTTTGTATACATTTCCATCAAATTTTTTGCATTCGGAGTCCTATAACCGTATTTTACACCGTCAAATCTTGCAAGATTTGAGCTGCATTCCGCAGTAGCCAAAATGTAGTAAATACCGATAGAATATTTCAATCTTGGCAAAGAAATTTCAACAATTTCACAACCTAAACTCTTGTAAGTTTCAATAGCTTTTTCCATAGCTTTTGAAACATCTTCGGTTAATCCTTCTGAAATAAGCTCTTTTATAACACCAACCTTTTTTCCCTTAATATCATTGTTTAAACCTGCCGCAAAATGTTCTACAGGAAGATTTAATGAGGTTGAATCTTTAGGATCGTGTCCTGAAATAACTTCTAATAAATTAGCAGCATCTTCGACAGAACGGGTAAACGGTCCGATTTGGTCTAAAGATGACGCAAAAGCTATTAAACCGTAACGAGATACACGACCGTAAGTCGGTTTCATCCCGACAATACCGCAGAATGATGCCGGAAGTCTGATAGATCCGCCTGTATCAGAACCCAAAGCCAAAGTCGCTTCACAAGATGCGACAGAAGCGGCAGAACCGCCCGAAGATCCACCCGGAACTTTATTCAAATCCCAAGGGTTGCGAACTTTTCTGAATGCTGAATTTTCGTTAGAAGAACCCATTGCAAACTCATCTAAGTTAGCTTTACCTACAATCGGAACCAAATTATCCAGTAATTTTTGAGTAATAGTAGCATTAAATGGGGATACAAAGTTTTCCAAAATCTTACTTGAAGCAGTTGTCTTTGAACCGACAAGATTCATATTATCTTTTAAAGCAAGAGGAATACCGGCTAAAAGCGGCAATTCTTCGCCTTGCGCAATTTTCTCATCAACTTTTTTTGCCGTATTCAAAGCTGTTTCTTTTGTCAAAGAATTAAATGTGCCAAGTTTTTCATCCAACTCATCAATTCTTTCAAATGCGGCCTGAGTTAACTCAACTGCCGAAATCTCTTTATTTTTAAGGGCCTTAGATTGCTCTGCAGCCGTCTTTTTCAAAAGCTCGTTCATGTTTTCTCCTTCTTAAGACTTCCCTATGTGGAGATGATACGACAAACATGAACGATAAGCAAGTGTTGAGTTTTAATATATTGCTGCTTTTCTGTTACAATATCCAAAATCAGATGACAGAATTTTTGTACAAAGAAAAATTAACAAATCTAATCAAATCCTGATATTAACAAAAATTCACAAACAAAATAGTAAAATAAGCTGCAAAAATCACAAATTACACTAATTGTAGGATAATTTTCAATTTTCTTCACATACAATTTACAAAATAGAAAAATTGTGCGACAATAATTTAGCAAACGTTTGTAACAAAATATTAAAACTTCTCAATAAATGGCAAAAAAAATTTTTGAGCGGTTTTAAGTTCTCTGAAAAGGAGTATGTGTGTATGTTAACTATACAACCAAACTTAACCTCAGGTCGTAGCAACACCTTAAATTTTGGGAATGGTCTATACAATTCGGGCATGTTCGATGATGCCGAGTATGTAGATTTTGAAGAAGTAATTGATACCCCTCAAGGTCGTTTTACTAAATCCAAAAATTTTGATATAGATTTAGAAAGGCAAAAAGCCGCTGATGAACTGGATTTGTGGCAAGAAACAAAACAAAATCTTAACACTATTGCAAGAACTACCGAATCTGTTCCGGTACTAAACAAAGGAATGAAAATTGCCTCAGGGCTTATTTCTATTGCAGTAGGTTGGGGCGGTCTTAGATGGGGTACCGTCGGAACATTAAAAGTTCTTAGTGATCTCAATAAATCTACAGGAATAAGGTACATTAAGAACATGTCGAAAGATTTTGGCTCATCAATTTCTAAGGTCTATAATAACAGTAAAAATTATATCGCTAAAACCGATTGGGCAAAAAATATAGAAAAAGAATTTGGAACATATAAAAAATCGTTTGCAGAAAGTTCTGTCGGAACAACTTTAACCGGTTGGAAAACCGCAATACAAAAGAGTTCATTATACAAAAAAACAACAGATGCAAAAGATGTTGTTGTAAATTACTGCAAAACATTAAACCCTAAGCGTATTTTTGTTGAAACAATGGGTGTTGCCGGCGGCGGAACAGCTGCGGTAAACACAATAGGCGGTAAAACTATTGACGGAAACAGACACGATATTCGACAAATAGATGATGACGTATACGTTATAGATAACAGATGGGGTGTAGATTACAGAAACAGAGGAGGCTACCGCAATGCCTCTTAGTGTAGATAAAACTACAACTGCAATTATCCCGTACACAGGAAACAGCAACAGCCAAAATCGCAGCAATCGAGACAGAGTGGAAGATGCTGCAACAGTTACCGGTGCGACAGGTGCCGGAGTTGCGGCAACAAGAGGAAATGCCTTAAAGTTTTTCAAGACTTCCGCTGAAAATTTGAATAAAGTTTCAGGTACGGCAGCTCAGGCGACAAAAGCCGTAGCGGAACCCGTTAAACAATCTCGTTCTTTGATTAACGCATTTAGAATAAATTATAAAAACATTACCGAACAGATTGCAAAATGGGCAGAAACGTCCGGAATGCCAAACTTTATGAAACCGCTATTTAAAGGTGCCTTAGGGGCAGCAATAGGTAAAGGTGCTGCGATATTTGTATTTATATCAGGAATCGGCGAAGTTTTTCATACACTTTTAAATAACGTTAATCGTGCTGGTATGAAAATGGCACAGGCTACGCAATCACCGTTTGAAACATACGATAAATTTGAATATATGAGTCCTGAAGAATATTACTACAGAATGTATTATCGCAATCGGTAAAATAAATTAAGAAACCAATATAACGATATCCGCTCAGACTATTGTTTTTTTAGGTAAAAACTGTTATACTGTAATTGCTCTGAGGGATGTTCAATTTTGTTCCTACATTTATTTAAATAGGGAGAGTTGACTCTTTAGAGGATGTGAAGTATACCCACCGATATTTATATCGCCAGTGGGAAACGGATAATCCAAGGCGCTCACCCACCTGCGAGCTTAGCAGGTAACAAAATCACATCTCCGGAGCATTTTATTAAAATCGGTATGAGGGTAATATGGCTGAGAAGATTTCTACGTTTATTGTTTCTGAAAATCAGAGATTGAGGGATCTGCTTTGTCTTTATTTAAATGACTATAAAGAATTTGAAGTATACAACTACTCTGACAATTCAGAATTATACAATTTATTATCCTCTATAGAACACGCACTACTTATTGTAGACATGTCAACCGACACACAGGAACTTGTCTCTAAAATCGCACAGGATTGTCCGAATTGCAGAATACTGGCAATTAAAGAAAATCCTGACGTTAGTTTTATTGTTTCAACCATACGCCAAGGGGCAAAGGAAATTTTGGCATATCCGGTTATCAAATCAGAATTTGTAGACATACTTGAAAGAGTAAAACTCCAATTTTCACAAAACTATCAAAAGCAGGAAAAATGTAAAATGATAACCGTTTTTTCCAATAAAGGCGGTATCGGCAAAACCTCAATTGCATCTAATCTTGCCTTGGAACTTGCAAACATTACAAAAGAAAATGTCGCATTAGTTGATTTAAATTTTCAATTCGGAGATATCACAACATTTATGGATATCCAACCTTCGTTTGACATTTCCTATATGTTTGATAATTTAAACGTACTTAACAAAGATTTTTTATTAAGCACAATGGAACAATACAAAGGAACCAGCCTATACGTGCTTGGAGATGCTCCTTATTTCAGGCAGTCAAAACCTATAACCTCAAAACAGGTATCTAAGTTTTTTGAAATATTAAAACAAAGCTTTTCTTACATCGTAATAGACACAGATTCAACATTTGATGCCAAAACCATTACTACTCTTGACTATTCCGATATGATATTTCTTGTAACAATAGTTAATCTACCGGCATTAAGAAATTGTCAGAGATGTTTGGAACTTTTTGAAAAACTGGGATATGACGAAAACAAAGTTCAAATATTAATTAACAGATACATGGAAAACGATGAAATAACCGTTTACGATGTAGAAAAATTATTAAATAAAAAAGTTTACTGGAAAATTCCGAACAATTATTTTGCTCTTATGGCATCAATAAACAAAGGCGTATTGATTTCCGAAATGAACCCTGATGCTAATGTTGCAAAAAGTTATAAGGAACTTGCCATCAATGTTTCTGACAGTGTCTTCAGAAACAATCTTGTAAAAAAATATGCCCCCGAAAGTGAGCGCAGGTTTGACAACATATTGGAGATATAATCATGTCATTAAGCGATAGATTGAAAAAATTTGAACTATACAATGATGAAACAGAAAATTCGGCAGTATCTCCGGAACTTGCCGCACTATGTACTGAATTAACAAAAATGTTATCTAAAAAAATTGCAACCATACCGATATGGTTCGACTATACAAAAGAAGAACAGCAAGAACTTATACTGAATTTTCTTAACGCAAAGTTAAATGAACAATTTTCGGAAATCAAACTTACTACGGCTGAAAAGGAACGTATAAGTGAAAACTTTTTCAGCTCAATCTACGGTTTTGGCTCCTTAGACTTTTTAATTGCTCAAAAAGAAATCAGCAAGATATTCGTGAATTCACCGTCTGAAATATACACGGAATACAACAACGAAATTGTTAAAAATGATGTAATAATTGACGATAACCAGTTTAAATCATTAATAAACAGATTAATAGATATGTCCGGTAAGAATTCATCAGTTATAACCTTCAGACTAAATAATTTACTTATAACAATACTTCAAGAACCCGTCTGCAAAACAAAACTTATACTAAAAAAAATATCCGATGTGAATTTTAATTTTGAATATTTTGAACACAGAGATATTCTTAATGAAGATATTTCAAGCTTTTTGAGAATTTTACTAAACAACAAGGCTCGCATTTTGATATCATCCCCTGTACAATGCGGCAAAACGGCATTCTTAAACTCATTTATTAATGAAACAGACTCAGAAATTTCTACCATACTTTTTGAGGAAGGTGCATTAATTAATACAAACAGGAAAAACATAAATCGATTTGATGCGGAAACTCTCACTGAAAAGGAGCAAAGAGAATTAATTACCGCAGCTTTATATTATAAACCTGAGTTTGTATTTTCTGATATTAATTCTATCGGATTCAACATTGAAATATCTGATTTATTAAATACCGATACCGGATTGATTTCTACAGTCAGAGCTAATTCTCCGGCAGAGGCTTTAAGCTTTTACACTTCAATTCTTGTATCAAGACTTAAATGCACGGAAAAACTCGCAAAAATGCAATTTGCAAAAGACTACAACTACATAATACAACTTGAGAAAAACGGAGAATTCTTTGTAATTAAGTCTATTGTTGAAATTTCAACAAATAAAGCGGGTACTCCTATATTTACCCCGAAACTTGAATTTAAATCAGGTCAATACAAATACGATTTTCACACCCCTTTAAACAAAATTGACCTTAAAGCAATTGATGAAAAAGAAGTAAAAAAGCAATCGGAAGTTAAACCTGAAAAAATTAAAAAGATAACATTCAGCACCCGTTTCAATAAATAGTAAATTTAATCTTTAAAATTAAATTTCACTTCTTCTTTTTTGTTTTTAATCAAAATGGCTGCAATTATGGCTGTAAAAGGTACACAAGCAAGGATTGCAATACTCCCGATAAGAGCAGAAGATACTTCTGTAGCTACTTGATTTAAGTTAAAAAACTTTTGCAAATCAATATTCTGCGACAGCAAAACAAGAGGTAGTGAACTACCCAAATAAACGAGTATCAATGTATTTGACATAGTACCTATAACATCTCTTCCTACATTCATGCCGGATTTAAACAACGTACCTACACCGAGTTCTTGGTTTGTTTCGTGGATTTCATTTATGGTACTGGATATAGATACTGCGGTATCCATTAAAGCCCCTAACGCTGCAATTATAATCGAGGCTGCGAGCAATCCTCTAAAATCTAACGTCGGATTTGAGGAATACAAAAACAAACTTTCTTCGCCCGCAAAACCTGTTAATTTTGCATAATTTATTGTAAAAATTGCCAATCCTCCGGC